>NZ_JBCEWQ010000120.1:0-27265 GCF_038448545.1 Streptomyces sp. CLV115 | reverse complement strand
CGCCCGGACACGGCGAGCCCGTCGCTCCCCGGCCCGGCGAACTCCTCGGCGTCGTCCCCCGCCACCCCGGGCACGCCAGGGAACTCAGCGACCGGCTCGGCTACCGCGTCCCGCTGCTCCGCGGCGAACTCCTGATCGACGGCATCGACGCCGTCGACCTCGGCCCGGACCGGGTGCGCGCCCGGATCGTCGCCCCGCCCCACCACGGCGCGGTGTTCTCCGGCACGCTCCGCTCCAACCTCACCCCCCGGGGCGGCGACAGCGACCCGGCCGTGCTCGCGGCCGCGATGCTCGACGACGTACTCGAACTGGTCGGCGGCGACCTGGCCGAGGTCGGCGAGCACGGCCGCAGGCTCTCCGGCGGCCAGCGCCAGCGGCTGCTGCTCGCCCGTGCGCTGCACAGCGACGCCGACCTCGTCGTCCTGGACGAACCCACCACCGCCGTCGACCCGGTGACCGAACAGCGCATCGCCGCCGGGCTGCGCGGCCTGGCCGCCACGACTCTCCTGATCACCACCAGCCGGATCCTGCTCGCCGCCTGCGACCGGGTCGTCGACCTCGGCGGCGCCCGTCCCGAACCGAACGGAACCCCCAGGTGACCCCCGCGCACGGCACCCTGCCCATCGCCGGCACCCGCCGCACCCGCGCGGAGGCCGTCCGCCGGCTCGGCGCGCACCGCGGCCGGCTCGCCCTCTCGCTGCTCACCCTGCTCGGCGGCACGGCCGTCACCCTCGCCACGCCCGCGGTCCTCGGCGCCGTCGTGGACACCGTCGCGGACGGCGGCGGGCGCGGCCGCGTCATGGTGCTCGGCGTCGTCCTCGTACTGGTCGCCGTCGCCGGAGCCGCACTCGCCCACGCCGGCGGCCGGATGCTGGTCGTCCTCGTCCAGGGGGTTCTCGCCGCCCTGCGCGAGGACGTGTTCGAGACCGCGGTCCACCTTCCGGCGCGCACGCTGGAGTCCTCGGACAGCTCCGATGTCGTCTCCCGGGTGACCCGCGATGTCGAAGCCGTCTCGGAGGCGGCCTCCGACGTGCTTCCCGATGTCACCGACGCGGGCTTCACGATCGCCCTGAGCGTGGTGGGCCTCGCGGTCCTCGACTTCCGCCTGGCCCTCGCCGGCCTGGTCTGCCTGCCCGTCCACGTATTCGCCACCCGGCGGTTCCTCGCCCGTTCACACCTCGTGTACGGGGACATCCGCCGGCTGGAGTCCGCGCGCGGCCAGTCCGTCATCGAGGCGGTGCACGGCGCCGAGACCATCCGTACGTACCGGACCCAGGACCGGCACCTCGGCGAACTGGCCGGACACAGCGAACGGGCCATCGCGCGGCAGCGCGACGGCGTACGGCTGCGCAACCGGTTCACCGGACTGCTCAACGCGGCGGAGTTCCTCGGCCTCGCCGCCGTGCTCGTCACGGGCTTCGTGCTCCTGGGCTCCGGAGCCGTCACAGTGGGCGCCGCCACGGCCGCGGCCCTGTACTTCCACCGCCTCTTCGGCCCGGTCGGGGCACTGCTGAGGAGCCTGGACGACATCCAGCGGGCGACGGCGGGACTGTCCCGGCTCGTCGGCGTCATCGACCTGGGCCACGAGAGCGCCACCGGTGGAAGCGGTGACGCCCCGGGCGAAGACCGCGGGACGACCGCCCCGGCGGACGCGCGCCACCGCCCGGCGATCGATGTGAAGGGGGTCTCGTTCTCCTACGACGGCGTCCGCGACGCCCTGCGCGACGTCTCGCTCCACGTGCCACCGGGCACCAGCCTCGCCCTCGTCGGCGCCAGCGGCTCCGGCAAGAGCACGCTCGCCCGGCTGATCGCGGGCCTGGGCGAACCGGACCGCGGGGAGATCAGCACCGGACGGCCGGCGTCCGCCCCGGACCCGGCCCGGTATCTGGTCACCCAGGAGACCCATCTGTTCGGCGGCACCCTGGCGGACAACCTCCGGATCGCCCGGCCCGCCGCCACCGACGACGAACTCCGCCGGGCCCTGCACCGGGCCGGAGCCGGCTGGGCGCTGGAGCCGGAGTGGGGGATCGACACCGTCCTCGGCGACGCCGGCACCCCCCTGGACGAGGGATCGGTCCAGCACCTCGCGCTGGCCCGGGTGCTGCTCGCCGACCCCGACGTCGTCGTCCTCGACGAGGCCACCGCGCAGTCCGGCCCGCAGACCCGCGCACTGCTGCGGACGGCCCTCGAACGCGCCACCCGCGGACGCACCAGCGTGATCGTGGCGCACCACCTGGAACAGGCGCGCGACGCCGACCGCGTCCTCGTCCTCCGCCGCGGCGAGGTCGCCGAGCAGGGCACACACGGCGAACTCCTGGCCTCCGCCGGGGAGTACGCCGCCCTCTGGCACGCGTACACCGCCACCGGCCCCCGCACGGACCCGCCCCCGGACCCCGGTCAGAACCCGCACACGAAGGAGCAGCACCCATGACCATCCACCGCGCCGTGGTGGCCCGCGTACGGCCGCTCACCACGACCATGGCCCGCATCACGTTCCACGGCGAGGGCCTCGCCGCGTTCACCTCCACGGGAGTCGGCGACGAGTACGTCCGCCTGTTCCTGCCGCACGGCCCCGACCGCACGGACGTCTCGCTGCCCGACCCGACGGACAACGGCGGCTGGCACACCCCCGAGGGGCGGCCCGAGGCCCCCGTACGCACCTACACCATCCGGTCCGTCCGCCCGGAGGCCGGCGAGATCGACATCGACTTCGTGCTGCACGGCCACGGGACGGCCTCCGGCTGGGCCGCCGCCGCCCGCCCCGGCGATGTGATCGGCCTCAACTCGCCCACCGGCCTCTACAGCCCCCCGGCCGACCTCGTCCGGCAGGTCCTGGTCTCCGACCTGAGCGGTCTGCCGGCCGTCGGACGCCTCATCGAGAACACCCCGGCCGGCATCACGACCCGGGCCGTCCTCGAAGTCCCCGACCCGTCCTGCGTCCAGCCGCTCCCGGACCGGCCCGAGGTCCGGGTGACCTGGACCTACGGCGGCAACGGCCACGGCCCCAGCCGCCTGGCCGAACTGGTCGCCGCCGCGATCCCGCCCGGCACCGACCTGACCGGCGGCTATGTGTGGGTCGCCGGCCAGACGGACGCCCTGCGCGCCGTACGCCGCTATCTGCGCAGGGAACTGAAGCTGCCCGCCGAACGCTTCAAGGTCGTCGGCTACTGGATGCCGGACGGCGAGTCCTGGACCCGGCGCTACGAAGCGCTGCCCGCCGCCGTACGGTCCGAGCTGGACAGCATGTGGGACAACCCGGCCGACGAGCCCGAGGACCTCGCCATCCGGTACGAGGACCGCCTCAGCGGGCTCGGCCTGTGACCCCCGGAGCGGGCGGACGCGCGGGGGCCGGTGATCGCGCCGGGTCCGCCCCGCTCCGCCCCGGCCGCCGGGAGAGTCCGGCCAGGCCCCGGGGCGACCGCCCAGCGGACCGTATTCGGACCGAAGTTCGAGACGGGGCTGACCAGCATATGACCAGTGGGTAAGGTCGGTGCCGTGCCGAAGCCGCTCAGTCTTCCCTTCGATCCCATCGCCCGCGCCGACGAACTCTGGCAGCAGCGCTGGGGCCCCGTGCCCTCGATGGGGGCGATCACCTCGATCATGCGCGCCCAGCAGATCCTGCTCGCCGAGGTCGACGCGGTCGTCAAGCCGTACGGACTGACCTTCGCCCGGTACGAGGCGCTGGTGCTGCTCACCTTCTCCAAGGCCGGCGAGCTGCCGATGTCCAAGATCGGTGAGCGGCTCATGGTCCACCCCACCTCCGTCACCAACACCGTGGACCGGCTGGTGCGATCCGGCCTGGTCGCCAAGCGCCCCAACCCCAACGACGGCCGCGGCACCCTCGCCTCCATCACCGACAAGGGCCGCGAGGTGGTCGAGGCGGCCACCGAGGAACTGGTCGCCATGGAGTTCGGGCTCGGTGTGTACGACGCCGAGGAGTGCGCGGAGATCTTCGCGATGCTGCGCCCGTTGCGGATCGCCGCCCAGGACTTCGAAGAGGCGTAGAACGGCGTTTCGAGAGCCCGGCCCGCTGCAAGATCGCCCCGGGCGTCCGGTTACGCTCGATGCCATGAAACGCAGTGTGCTGACCCGGTACCGGGTGATGGCCTACGTCACCGCCGTCATGTTGCTGGTGCTCTGCACCTGCATGGTCTTCAAGTACGGCTTCGACACCGGTGAGGGTCTGACGCTCGTCGTCTCGCAGATCCACGGTGTGCTCTACATCATCTACCTGATCTTCGCCTTCGACCTCGGATCCAAGGCGAAGTGGCCGATGGGCAAACTGCTGTGGGTGCTGATCTCCGGCACCATCCCGACGGCCGCGTTCTTCGTCGAGCGCAAGGTCGTCCGCGAGGTCGAGCCGCTGATCGTCGACGGTTCCCCCGCCACCGCCAAGGCCTGACCGGCCGGACTCCGGTCCGCGCCGACACCCCCCCCGAACCGCCCCGTGCGAAGCACCGGGCGGTTTGCCATCGACATTTACTAGGACGTCCTAGTAAATTCGATGGTATGAACGCTGACGCGATCGAGGAAGGCCGCCGCCGCTGGCAGGCCCGTTACGACAAGGCCCGCAAGCGTGACGCGGACTTCACCACGCTCTCCGGGGATCCGGTGGAGCCCGCGTACGGCCCCCGCCCCGGGGACACGTACGAGGGCTTCGAGCGGATCGGCTGGCCCGGCGAGTACCCCTTCACCCGGGGGCTCTACCCGACCGGCTACCGCGGCCGGACCTGGACCATCCGCCAGTTCGCCGGCTTCGGCAACGCCGAGCAGACCAACGAGCGCTACAAGATGATCCTGGCCGCGGGCGGCGGCGGGCTCAGCGTCGCCTTCGACATGCCGACGCTGATGGGCCGCGACTCCGACGACCCCCGCTCGCTCGGCGAGGTCGGGCACTGCGGCGTGGCCATCGATTCCGCCGCCGACATGGAGGTCCTCTTCAAGGACATCCCGCTCGGCGACGTCACGACGTCCATGACGATCAGCGGCCCCGCCGTCCCGGTCTTCTGCATGTACCTGGTCGCCGCCGAGCGCCAGGGCGTCGACCCGGGCGTGCTCAACGGCACGCTCCAGACCGACATCTTCAAGGAGTACATCGCGCAGAAGGAGTGGCTCTTCCAGCCCGAGCCCCATCTGCGCCTCATCGGTGACCTGATGGAGCACTGCGCCCGCGACATCCCCGCCTACAAGCCGCTCTCGGTCTCCGGCTACCACATCCGCGAGGCCGGGGCGACGGCCGCGCAGGAGCTGGCGTACACCCTCGCCGACGGCTTCGGCTACGTCGAGCTCGGCCTCTCCCGCGGCCTGGACGTCGACACCTTCGCGCCCGGCCTCTCCTTCTTCTTCGACGCGCACCTCGACTTCTTCGAGGAGATCGCCAAGTTCCGCGCCGCCCGCCGCATCTGGGCCCGCTGGATGAAGGAGACGTACGGCGCGAAGACCGACAAGGCGCAGTGGCTCCGCTTCCACACCCAGACCGCCGGTGTCTCGCTCACCGCCCAGCAGCCGTACAACAACGTCGTGCGCACCGCGGTCGAGGCGCTCTCGGCGGTCCTCGGCGGCACCAACTCGCTGCACACCAACGCCCTCGACGAGACCCTCGCGCTTCCCTCGGAGCAGGCCGCCGAGATCGCCCTGCGCACCCAGCAGGTGCTGATGGAGGAGACCGGCGTCGCCAACGTGGCGGACCCGCTGGGCGGTTCCTGGTACGTCGAGCAGCTCACCGACCGGATCGAGGCCGACGCCGAGAAGATCTTCGAGCAGATCAAGGAGCGCGGCACCCGGGCCCACCCGGACGGGCAGCACCCCATCGGCCCGATCACCTCCGGCATCCTGCGCGGCATCGAGGACGGCTGGTTCACCGGCGAGATCGCCGAGTCCGCCTTCCGCTACCAGCAGTCGCTGGAGAAGGGTGACAAGCGGGTCGTCGGCGTCAACGTCCACCACGGCTCGGTCACCGGCGACCTGGAGATCCTGCGGGTCAGCCACGAGGTCGAGCGCGAGCAGGTCCGGGTGCTCGGAGGCCGCAAGGACGCCCGCGACGACGCCCGGGTCAAGTCGGCGCTGGACGCGATGCTGGCCGCCGCCCGTGATGGCTCCAACATGATCGCCCCGATGCTGGACGCGGTACGGGCCGAGGCGACGCTCGGCGAGATCTGCGGTGTCCTGCGCGACGAGTGGGGCAGCTACACGGAGCCGCCCGGCTTCTGACGGGGCCGGTACGGCCGGGGGCGGGGCGGCGCGGCCGTCCCGCCCCTTCGGCGTGTACCGGGCCCTTCGGCGTGCCCTGAGGGCTGTCCCGCAATTCCTGGCGGGCGAGCCCTTAGGCGGAGGCCGCGGCCCCCAGCCCCGTGAGCAGCAGCACGGTGAAGCGCCGGGCCCAGTCCGCGTCCACCGGCTCGGCGCTCACCAGGACCCGGTGCACGACCGCGCCGGCGATCACGTCGAAGATCAGGTCGGCGGTGGTCGACGCCGTGTTCTCGTCCTGCTCGACGGGCAACTCCCCGCGCTCCTGCGCCCGTTGACGGCCCTGGAGCACCAGCCGCTTCTGCCGGTCCACGATCGAGTCGCGGATCCGGGTCCGCAGCGCCTCGTCGCGCGTCGACTCCGCGACCACCGCCATCAGCGCCGTCCGGGTCTCCGGCCGCTCCAGCAGCGCCGCGAACTGCAGCACCACCGCCTGCACATCGGCCGACAGGCTGCCCAGATCGGGCAGTTCCAGCTCGTCGAAAAGGACCGCGACCGCATCCACGACCAGCTCGTTCTTGCCCGCCCACCGCCGGTACAGGGTCGTCTTGGCCACCCCGGCCCGCGTCGCCACATCGCTCATCGTCAGCTTCGACCAGCCGAGGTCGACCAGCGAGGACCTGGTCGCCTCCAGGATCGCTTCATCGGCCGCGACACTGCGCGGACGTCCCGTTCGAGGGGGTTTGGGGTGGCTGCGGCTCAGCATGCCGTGACCATACCGGTCAGTAAGTAGAAGCGGCCGGTCCCGATCGCCGTGAGACAGATCACCGATCGCACCTGTGCGCGAGAGGCGGTCGGCAGTTACGCTACGACCCGTAGCGTAAGGACGACGGTCATGCCGTCGTGACGCCGCAACCGAATGGCAGCCACAGGCACCGGGTGGGGACCCGGCGCCGAAACGGGTCTTTCAGGGGCCCAGGGCCGTGTCCGCGACACGGCCTCGGACCGTGTCTGTCCGTGTACCCCGCACACCGGCGGGGGCGGCGGACGGGCGCGGTTCCCGTATCGCTTTCCGGATCGGTGCACCAAGGGGGGAGGATGTACGCATGCAGCCTAGGAACATGTCCATGAGCGGCGTCGTCGACCTCGCCGCGGTGAAGGCGGCCGGCGAGGCCAAGGTGAAGGCGGAGCAGGCCCGTGCGGAGGCCTCCCGGCAGGGTGGTGGCGGTGCCGTGCCGCCGTCCGCCCTGGTGATCGATGTCGATGAGGCGGGCTTCGAGAACGATGTCCTGCAGCGTTCCGCCGAGGTCCCGGTCGTCATCGACTTCTGGGCCGAGTGGTGCGAGCCGTGCAAGCAGCTGGGCCCGCTCCTGGAGCGCCTGGCCCGTGAGTACAACGGCCGCTTCGTGCTGGCCAAGGTCGATGTCGACGCCAACCAGATGCTGATGCAGCAGTTCGGCATCCAGGGCATCCCGGCGGTCTTCGCCGTCGTCGCCGGGCAGGCCCTCCCGCTCTTCCAGGGAGCGGCCCCCGAGGCCCAGATCCGCCAGACCCTGGACCAGCTGATCCAGGTCGGCGAGGAGCGGTTCGGGCTCACCGGGATCGTGGTCGACCAGGACGCCGCCGGCGAGAGCGCCGACCAGGCTCCGGCCGAGGCGCCCGCGGGGCCGTACGACGCCCTGCTCGAATCGGCCGTGCGTGCCCTGGACGCCGACGACTTCGCCGGTGCCGTCCAGGCGTACCGGAACGTCCTGTCCGACGACCCGGCCAACACCGAGGCCAAGCTCGGCCTCGCCCAGGCCGAACTCCTCTCCCGGGTCAAGGACATGGACGCCCAGCGGGTCCGTGAGGAGGCGGCCGCGAATCCGGCCGACGTCCCGGCGCAACTCGCCGCCGCCGACCTGGATCTGGTCGGCGGTCATGTCGAGGACGCCTTCGGCCGGCTCGTCGAGACGGTGCGGCGCAATTTCGGTGACGACCGGGACGCCGCGCGGGTGCGGCTGCTGGAGCTGTTCGAGGTGATCGGCCCCGACGATCCGCGGGTCGGTGCCGCGCGTACCGCGCTGGCGCGGGTCTTGTTCTGATGTGACAAGTGGCCGCGGTACCCCCGCCGGGGACCGCGGCCGTTTTCGCGTCCGGGCGATAAGAGACGCCTCTGCTTTACCAAATCTTGATAAAGCGAGGGCCTGTTACTCGCAGTAAATCAAGCACTGGGATCTGTCCGCATTGGCGCACCGATCCGCCCTTTCGTCCTTCGCCCCGGCGCCACCCTGTGTGGCCGGGTGGTATCAGCCGGTCGCGCATCGGTTATCGGGCCGTTACTAGCGAGTAACGAACCCCCTTGTGCCACGGGCGGGAATGCACCACGATCGGCCACGCTCGGTCCAATAACGCCAGCCCGGCTGCCAGTCGGTGCGGCGGCCCTTGTTGGGTCCCCACCGAGTGGGCCGGCGGCAGTGACGCGGGCTCCGGACAGGGGGGTTCCTGTCGTCCGGCAGGGCCTGTCCGATACAGGTTGCGCGAACGCGTGGCCAGTGGTTGTCGCTCGGGGGTGATCGCCGGTGATTCGGACGCGGTTCCTGCCTCCGTCCGCGGGCGCTCTCCTTGCCGAGGACGTAGCACTTCTCCCATCCCAGGACGGGCCCAGGCCCGGACCGGAGATGTACGTCCGAGAAGGAGGAAAATTATGAGTTCCCAGGTTCGTGGCGGCACCAGATGGAAGCGTTTCGCTCTGGTCATGGTGCCGAGCGTCGTCGCGACCGCGGCGGTGGGTGTCGGTCTCGCGCAGGGTGCCCTCGCGGCGTCCTTCAGCGTGTCCGGCCAGAGCTTCAAGGTGCGTGCGGACAAGCTCGTCGGCCATGACTTCGTGCAGTACGGCTCCGTCGCCACCGGCATGGACCCCGAGGGCAAGAACGGGGCCCACGCCGTTGCCGTGTCCGGCTTCAGCGATGCCACGATCACCAACATGTGCCAGTCGGTGGTCACTCCGAACCTTCCGTTCGGTCTGGGCAACGTCACGCTGCAGCTGAAGGCGGGCACCGACCCGGAGAAGCCGGTCGAGGCGACCAACCTGTACCTCGATGTCGCCGAGCTCGACGCCGACGCGTACTTCGAGCACATCGACATCGGTGTCGCCGCGGGAGACATGGGCAAGCCCGGCATCCAGGCCGGTACCGAGAAGGCCGTCAACCCCAACGGCTTCGCGCAGCGCGCCAAGACGGCGACGCTGACCAACGTGAAGCAGACGGCATGGGCGACCACCGCCGGCACCTTCAAGCTCAGCAACCTGAGCCTGCGGCTGCACAGTGGCGTCAAGGAGTGCTACTAAGCACCCGCCGGGTGGCCGGAGCGCTCCCGAGGGGACTCCGGCCGCCCACCTTTTCTCTTCTCACAGCAGTACCGGTTCCAGGGAGCTGTTTTCCATGAGCCCCGAGTCCACAGGGCAGAACGAGCACTACCTCCGCGTCTTCTGGCGGGGATTCCGCACCTGGCGGGGTAACCGGCCGTTCTGGGCGGGCCTGTTCACCATGGTGGGTGGTCTACCCATCGCCTATTTTCCGTACGCCAACATGCACCTCGGCAACGTCACACTGGCGATGTCCACCACTGCCGGTGCCGGTTCCCTGATCATCGGGATCCTGCTCGTCACGCTGGGCCTCACCATGTGGTTCCACCACATCGTGAGAGTGTTCGCCGGAGTCGCCGCGATCCTGCTGGCGCTGATCTCGATACCGGTCGCCAACATCGGCGGTTTCCTGGTCGGCTTCCTGTTCGCGCTGCTGGGCGGCGCGCTCTCCATCTCCTGGGCCCCGGGCGAGCCGAAGCCGGAACTCGCGCCGGCCGGCGCGGTGGGGGAGACGTCCGGGGCCGGCCTCGGCACGCAGGAGTCCGGACCCGAGTTCCACAGCACGGCAGCGGTGCCCCAGCAGCAGCCGGAGCAGTACGACACGACAGTTGAGGTCGACGGCGGGAGGCATCGTGCGGGGTGACGAGAGGCAGCTGAACTCGACCGGGGAGGATTCCGGCACGAGAGGCGGACCGCGCCACGCGGCCCCCAGGAAGTCCTTGCTGACGAAGCTGCACATTCCCGCGGGCAAGGCGTTCGCGCTCGCCGCGATGCCGACGGCCGTCTTCGTGGGCATGGGGCTCACCCCCAAGCTCGCGCTGGCCGACGACAGCTCCGACATTCCCTTCGCGCCCGGCCCCTGCGTGACCCGCTCCGACGAGCCGAGCGAAGAGCCGTCGCCGTCTGCGTCGAAGCCGGCGTCCCCGTCGCCGTCCGCCACCGACTCCGGTGACAAGGGCGCATCGGCGACCCCGAAGCCCTCGTCGACCCCGTCCGCGGGCGAATCGGTGAAGCCGGAGGCCGGGACGGAGGCCGGGACGGAGGCGAAGGCCGCCGAGGCCGACGCGCCGGCCGCCACGCCGAGCGCCTCGCCCACCCCCACGAAGTCGAGGAACCCGCTCGACCCGCTGGGCGTCGGCGACGCGCTCAGGGACCTCTTCGACGGACCGGACAAGGAGACGGCGAGCCCGTCCCCGAGCGCGAGCACCGCGTCCCCGAAGCCTTCGGCGACCGACACCGCCGAGAAGCCGGCGAAGAAGCCCGTCGAGAAGGCCACCGACGCCGCGAAGGAGACGGCCGACAAGACGGCCGCAGCCATCCGCGAGGCGGCCGGCAAGGCGGGCAAGCCGGTCGAGGAGCTCGACGACAGCGCCAAGGGACTCGACGCCAAGAAGGACGAGGACATCCCGGACGGCGCCAAGCAGCGCTTCCCGTGTCCCACCGCCGACCCCGAGGCGCTGGCCGCGGCCGACCTGGAGACGGGCGTCCCGCTGCTCCCGGACGACCCGTGGATCCTGGAGAGCTCGATGCTCACCCTCAACGGGCTCGACTACGAGGGCATCGTCGAGGTGAAGACGTACGGCGGCAAGGTCAAGAAGGTCCTGAAGTTCACCGCCAAGTCCATCGACATCGACAACCTTCACCAGAAGACGGTCGGTCCGGCCGGTACGACGACCCATGTCGAGGCGCGGAAGGGCTCCAAGTCCACCATCCGCAACGGCACGGTGACGATGTACACGGAGGAGCTGAAGGGCAACCTCTTCGGTCTCATCCCGGTGACGTTCAGCCCGGAGACACCGCCTCCGCTGAACGTGCCGTTCGCCTTCTTCACCAAGGTCAAGGTGACCCAGGCCGGCCAGTTCGGCGGCTCGCTCAAGGTCCCCGGGCTGCACAACTACTTCACCGGCGGCAACGGCTAGCCGGCACGGTCCCGTTCGGGAGCCGCACAGGGCCGTGGGCTGCACTCCTGGGGAGTGCGGCCCACGGCCGTTGCACGGGGACGAGCGGTGGCTCAGTCGCGGCTGCCGCCGCCGACGTGGTGCACCCGGACCATGTTGGTGGTGCCGGGGATGCCGGGGGGCGAGCCGGCCGTGATGACCATGGTGTCGCCCTCGTTGTAGCGGCCGAGCTTCAGCAGCTCGCCGTCGACCAGGTCGACCATCGCGTCGGTGTTGTCCACGTGCGGCACGACGTGGGCCTCGACGCCCCAGCTCAGGGCGAGCTGGTTGCGGGTGGACTCGTCCGTGGTGAAGGCCAGGATGGGCTGGGCCGCGCGGTAGCGGGAGAGCCGGCGGGCCGTGTCACCGGACTTGGTGAAGGCGACCAGTGCCCTGCCGTTCAGGAAGTCCGCGATCTCGCAGGCCGCACGGGCCACCGAACCACCCTGGGTCCGGGGCTTCTTGCCCGGCACCAGCGGCTGCAGGCCCTTGGAGAGCAGCTCCTCCTCGGCGGCCACGACGATCTTCGACATCGTCTTGACGGTCTCGATCGGGTACGCGCCCACGCTGGACTCGGCCGACAGCATGACCGCGTCCGCGCCGTCCAGGATCGCGTTGGCGACGTCGGAGGCCTCGGCGCGGGTCGGCCGCGAGTTGGTGATCATCGACTCCATCATCTGGGTCGCGACGATCACCGGCTTGGCGTTCCGCCGGCAGAGCTCCACCAGGCGCTTCTGCACCATCGGGACCTTCTCCAGCGGGTACTCGACGGCCAGGTCACCACGGGCGACCATCACACCGTCGAACGCCATGACGACGCCCTCCATGTGCTCGACGGCCTGCGGCTTCTCGACCTTGGCGATGACGGGAACCCGGCGGCCCTCCTCGTCCATCACCTTGTGGACGTCCTTGACGTCGTCCGCGTCCCGCACGAAGGACAGCGCCACCAGGTCGCAGCCCATCCGCAGGGCGAACCGCAGGTCGTCGACGTCCTTCTCGGACAGGGCCGGGACGTTGACCGCCGCGCCGGGCAGGTTGATGCCCTTGTGGTCGGAGATGACACCGCCCTCGATGACGATGGTCTTCACCCGGGGGCCCTCGACCGCGACGACCTTCAGCTCGACGTTGCCGTCGTTGATCAGGATCGGGTCGCCCTTGGCGACGTCGCCGGGCAGGCCCTTGTACGTCGTGCCGCAGATCGACTTGTCGCCGGGGACGTCCTCGGCGGTGATGGTGAACTCGTCCCCGCGGACCAGCTCGACGGGGCCCTCGGCGAACTTCGCCAGGCGGATCTTCGGGCCCTGGAGGTCGGCGAGCACGCCGATCGCCCGGCCGGTCTCGGCGGCGGCCCTGCGGACCCGGTCGTAACGACCCTGGTGCTCCTCGTGGCTGCCGTGACTGAAGTTGAAGCGGGCCACGCTCATGCCGGCCTCGATCAGAGCGACGAGCTGCTCGTGGGAGTCGACGGCGGGACCGAGTGTGCAGACGATTTTGGAACGGCGCATGAGGCGGATCCTATCGGTTTGTTTCGCTACGGAATATTCCGTCTGGTGGAAGGTACAAAGGGGCGCGGGGGTGCTCAGTTGTGGGCCTGTCCGACAGGGGCGTGGGCCTGCCCGACGAGCGCGAAGGTCTGTACGGCGATCTCCAGCTCCTCGTCCGTCGGCACCACGGCCACCGCGACCCGCGCATAGTCCGGCGAGATCAGCCGGGGCTCACCGGACCGCACGGCGTTCAGATCCGCGTCCACCGCCGGACCGAGCTCCTCCAGACCGGCGATGGCAGCCTCCCGCACCGGTGCCGAGTTCTCCCCGACCCCCGCCGTGAACGCCACGGCATCCACCCGGCCGAGGACCGCCGAATAGGCGCCGATGTACTTCTTCAGCCGGTGCACATAGATGTCGAACGCCAGCGCCGCACGCTCGTCGCCCTCGTCGACCCGGCGCC
This sequence comes from Streptomyces sp. CLV115, assembly GCF_038448545.1. Lineage (NCBI taxonomy): Bacteria > Bacillati > Actinomycetota > Actinomycetes > Kitasatosporales > Streptomycetaceae > Streptomyces > Streptomyces sp. CLV115. The sequence goes on along the minus strand of NZ_JBCEWQ010000120.1, from coordinate 13,849 downwards.
GGATCTCCCGCATGTCGTTGTCGCCGCAGAGCCCGACCAGGCCGCTCTTCTTGTTGAGCAGTTCGTCGACCTCGTCCGCCGACATCCCCGCGACGCGCATCAGATGGAAGGTGACGGCCGGATCGATGTCTCCGGAGCGGGTGCCCATCACCAGCCCCTCCAGCGGGGTCAGCCCCATCGAGGTCTCCACGCACCGGCCGCCGGCCACCGCCGACGCCGAGGCGCCGTTGCCCAGGTGCAGCACGATGACATTGACCTCCTCGGGGGCGCGTCCCAGCAGCTCGGCGGTCCTGCGCGAGACATACGCGTGCGAGGTGCCGTGGAAGCCGTAGCGCCGGATGCGGTGCGCGTCGGCGGTCTCGGTGTCGATCGCGTACCGCGCCGCGTACTCCGGCATCGTCGTGTGGAAGGCCGTGTCGAAGACCGCCACCTGCGGAAGGTCCGGCCGCAGGGCGCGGGCGGTGAGGATGCCGGTGATGTTCGCCGGATTGTGCAGCGGGGCCACCGGGACCAGGCGCTCGATCTCCTCCAGCACCTCGTCGTCGATCACCACGGGCTCGGTGAACCGCAGCCCGCCGTGCACCACCCGGTGGCCGATCGCCGCCAGCTGCGGGGAGTCCAGCCCCAGCCCGTCGGCCGCCAGCTCCTGCGCCGCCGCCTTCAGCGCCGCCTCGTGGTCGGCGATCGGACCGGTCCGCTCGCGCCGCTCGGCGCCGCCGCCGGTCAGCGGGGTGTGCACCAGACGGGAGGTCTTCTCGCCGATCCGCTCGACCAGCCCCACCGCGAGCCGGGTGCGGTCGCTCATGTCCAGCAGCTGGTACTTCACCGACGAGGAGCCGGAGTTGAGGACCAGCACGCGGTACGCGCCCGGCGTGCTGGAACCCGCGGTGGTCGGGGTGGTCATCCGGTTCACTCCTTGCCCTGCGCCTGGATCGCCGTGATCGCCACGGTGTTGACGATGTCCTGGACGAGTGCGCCCCGGGACAGGTCGTTGACGGGCTTCCGCAGCCCCTGGAGCACCGGCCCGACGGCCACCGCGCCCGCCGAGCGCTGCACGGCCTTGTAGGTGTTGTTGCCGGTGTTCAGGTCCGGGAAGATCAGCACCGTCGCCTGGCCCGCCACCTCGGAACCGGGCAGCTTCGTCGCGGCGACGCTCGGCTCCACCGCTGCGTCGTACTGGATCGGGCCCTCGATCCGCAGATCCGGCCGGCTCGCACGGACCCGGTCGGTCGCCGCGCGCACCTTGTCGACATCGGCGCCCGAGCCCGAGGTGCCCGTCGAGTACGACAGCATCGCGATCCGCGGGTCCACGCCGAACCGGGCGGCGGTGGCCGCCGACTGCACCGCGATGTCGGCGAGCTGCTCCGCGTCCGGGTCCGGATTGACCGCGCAGTCGCCGTACACCAGCACCTTGTCGGCGAGGCACATGAAGAACACGGAGGAGACGATCGAGGCGTCCGGCTTCGTCTTGATGATCTCGAAGGCGGGACGGATCGTCGCCGCGGTGGAGTGCACGGCCCCGGACACCATGCCGTCCGCGAACCCCTCCTGGACCATCAGGGTGCCGAAATAGTTGACGTCCGCGACCACGTCGTACGCCAGCTCGACCGTGACCCCGCGGTGGGCCCGCAGCTGCGCGTACCGCTCGGCGAAGGTCTGGCGCAGCTCGGAGGTCTGCGGGTCGACGAGCTGCGTACCGGAGAGATCGATGCCGAGGTCGGCGGCCTTCTTGCGGATGACGTCGGGGTCGCCGAGCAGGGTGAGCTCGCAGACGTCGCGGCGCATCAGTACGTCGGCGGCGCGCAGCACCCGCTCCTCGGTGCCCTCCGGCAGGACGACCCGGCGACGGTCGGCGCGGGCCTGCTCCAGCAGTTCGTGCTCGAACATCATCGGGGTGACGCGGCCGCTGCGGGCCACCGAGATCCGCTCCAGCAGGGCGCCGGTGTCCACATGGCGCTCGAAGAGGCCCAGCGCGGTCTCCGCCTTGCGGGGCGTCGCGGCGTTCAGCTTGCCCTCCAGGGCGAAGAGCCGGGCCGCGGTGGGGAAGGATCCGCCGGCCACCGACACGACCGGGGTGCCCGGTGCGAGTCGCGCGGCCAGCCTGAGTATCTCCTCGCCGGGGCGCTCGTCCAGGGTCAGCAGCACCCCCGCGATGGGCGGCGTCCCGGCGCTGTGCGCGGCCAGCGAGCCGACCACCAGGTCGGCCCGGTCCCCGGGCGTGACCACCAGGCAGCCCGGCGTCAGCGCGTTCAGCATGTTCGGCAGCATCGCGCCGCCGAAGACGAAGTCCAGCGCGTTCCTCGCCAGCCCGGAGTCGTCGCCGAGCAGCACCGTGCCGCCGAGCGCCGCGGTGATCTGGGCGACGGTCGGCGCGGAGAGCGCCGCGTCGTCGGGCAGGACCGAACAGGGGACGGGCAGCGTGGCCGTCAGCCGCTCCGCGAGGGCGTCGCGGTCCTCGGCCGCCACCCGGTTCACGATCATCGCGACCACGTCGCAGCCCAGCCCGGCGTACGCCCGGTAGGCGTTGCGGGTCTCGGCCCGTACCGACTCCGCGGTCTGGCCCTTCCCGCCGACCACCGCGATCACCGGGGCGCCGAACTCGTTGGCCAGCCGGGCGTTGAGCGCCAGCTCGTCGGGGAGCTGGGTGGCGGCGAAGTCGGTGCCGAGCACCAGCACCACCTCGTACTTCTGGGCCACCTGATGGAACCGGTCGACCAGCCGGGACACCAGCTCGTCCGTGCCCTGCTCCGCCTGGAGCGCGGACGCCTCGTGGTAGTCCAGCCCGTACGCCGACCCGGGGTCCTGGGAGAGCCGGTAGCGGGCCCGCAGCAGTTCGAACAGCCGATCGGGTCCGTCGTGGACGAGCGGCCGGAACACCCCGACCCGGTCCACCTGACGCGTCAGAAGCTCCATGACTCCCAGATCGACGACCTGCCGGCCGTCTCCCCGGTCGATCCCGGTCACGTACACGCTGCGCGTCACGCGTGTTCTCCCGTCCAATTTCGGTTTGGGATGGTATTGCCATGTTGACGATACCCGCGGGGGCCGAGGCGTCGCCCGCCGGGCGAGGCGCCCGTACCGGGGTGAGGGGGCGTACCAGGTCCGGACCTGGCATGGGACACTCGTCGTGGCTCACGGTACGGGGGATTCTGTGGACATCCCCCGAAATGCACGGCACTAGCGAGCAGGAGACAAGGCACGATGCGCATCGGAATTCTCACCGCAGGCGGCGACTGCCCAGGTCTGAACGCAGTGATCCGGTCGGTCGTGCACCGCGCCGTGGTGGGCCACGGCGATGAAGTCATCGGCTTCGAGGACGGGTTCAAGGGACTCCTCGACGGTCACTTCCGCCCCCTCGACCTCAACGCGGTCAGTGGCATCCTCGCCCGCGGCGGCACCATTCTCGGCTCGGCCCGGCTGGAGCGCGACCGGCTGCGCGAGGCCGCCGAGAACTGCGCCGAGCTGAGCCGCCGTTACGGCATGGACGCCCTCATCCCGATCGGCGGCGAGGGCACCCTCACCGCCGCCCGGATGCTGTCGGACGCCGGGATGCCCGTCGTCGGCGTTCCCAAGACCATCGACAACGACATCTCCGCCACCGACCGGACCTTCGGCTTCGACACCGCGGTGGGCGTCGCCACCGACGCCATAGACCGTCTCAAGACCACCGCCGAATCGCACCAGCGGGTCATGGTCGTCGAGGTGATGGGCCGGCACGCGGGCTGGATCGCGCTGGAGTCCGGAATGGCGGGCGGCGCACACGGCATCTGCCTCCCCGAGCGCCGCTTCGAGGTCGAGGACCTGGTGGAGATGGTCGAGAAGCGCTTCGCGCGCGGCAAGAAGTTCGCGGTCATCTGTGTGGCCGAGGGCGCGCACCCGGCGGAGGGCTCCATGCCGTACGCCAAGGGCGAGATCGACCAGTTCGGCCACGAGCGCTTCCAGGGCATCGGCAACCGGCTGGCCATCGAGCTGGAGAAGCGGCTCGGCAAGGAGGCCCGGCCGGTCATTCTCGGCCATGTGCAGCGGGGCGGCACGCCGACCGCGTACGACCGGGTGCTCGCCACCCGCTTCGGCTGGCACGCGGTGGAGGCGGCGCACCGGGGCGACTTCGGCAGGATGACCGCGCTGCGCGGCACCGACATCGAGATGGTTCCGCTTGCCGACGCGATCACACAGCTCAAGACGGTGCCCAAGGACCGGATGGACGAGGCCGAGTCGGTCTTCTGACCCCGGCAGGCCCCGGCCGCGCGGCAGCGGACCGGGGGTGACGACCCGGCGGCCCTGACTGTCCCCCCGTGGACGGTCAGGGCCGCTTGCCGTTCCCCCGGCACCCGGGAGCCGTTCCGGATGGTCGGATCCGGACGGGCCGCGGTGCCGGAAACAACTCTTGAGCCCGCGGACCGGATCAACAAGGCTTGTCCCTGTCCGGGACATGTCCCAACCTTGTCCGGGCGCGGAACCCAGGGGAGAGGCACAGCAGATGGTCGTCGACGGCAGAGCTCCGGATCCTCGTGAGGCGCGCAGCGCGCCCGAGTTGATCGCCCTGTTGCGGTTGCTCAAGGACGTCTCGGGCCTGACGTTCCGTGAACTCTCCCAGCGGGCCGAAGCGGTCGGGGACGTGCTGCCGCGCTCCACGATCGCCAACATGCTGGGGCGTACGTCGGTGCCGCGCGAGGAACTCCTCGCCGCCTTCGTACGGGCCTGCGGCTGCGGGCCCGAGCAGGTGGCGGACTGGCTCGCCGTACGCAAGGAACTCGCCGTGCGCGGGGAGCGGGCCGGGACGGCGGAGGTGTCCGGGGCGGAAGCGGCCGCCGGTCACTCGTCCGGGACGCCCGCCGCCCCCCTCCCCGAACCGGCCCGCCGGCGCCGGACGGGGGCCGTCGTGGCGGCCGCCGTCGCGCTCGTCGTGCTCGCCGCCGCCGCGGTGACCGTCACCCTCCTCCTGCGGGACGACGACGACCGGCCGGAATCCCGCCGGGTGACCGGGCCGGTGGCCGGGCGCGCGGTGCAGATACGGTCCGTGCACTCCGGGTTCTGCCTCTCCGAGAAGCGGGACAGCGACAGCGGGCAGCTCTACCAGGTGCCGTGCGAGCAGGAGACGATCCCGCGTTTCTCCCTGGGACCGCTGGACGGCGACGCCTGGCGGATCGTGACCGATCACCCGGTCCACCTGAAGGGCTGCACCGGCGTGTGGAACGGGATACGGGACGCCGAAGCGCCCTTGCAGGACCAGGAGTGCGGCAAGCGCGGCGACGCGGAGGAGTTCCTGATCGAGCCCGTCGGCCGTCCCGTCGACGGGTACCGCATCCGGCCCGTCCACACCCGGCTGTGCGTCGGTGCCGAGCGGAACAGCAAGGAGCGCGGCGCCGAGCTGGTGCAGACGAGCTGCGACCTGGCGGACCGGGGAAACCTGTTCTCCTTCGACCCGGTCGCCGCGCGGACGGCCGACGGCTGAGCACACACGGGGCAGGGGCCGGACGCCTCAGCGGCCGTCGGGCCCCGGCACCCCCGCCGCTTGCCAGAACCGTTGCAGGATCTCCGCCAGGAACACCCGTCCCTCGTCGCCCGTGGTCCCGGCGCGCTCCGTACCCGTGCTGCTCCAGCTCAGCGTCGACACCATCAGCGCCTGGTAATCGGTGTGCAGTTGTTCCAGCACGTCCTGGAGGAAGCCGCGCTCCAGCGGCACCAGCTTCGCCACCGGCCGCAGCTGGGCCTGCCAGCGGGTGGTCACCGCGCCGCGCAGCAGCTCCGCCAGCTCCTCGTCCCGGCCGGACACCGTCACGAACCCGGCCGGCGTCAGTTCCAGCACCTGGGCGAGCGCCGCGGACTGGCGTTCGTTGCCGCGCCAGCGCCCCGACTCCTCCATCCGCAGATACGCGGAGACGGTCAGCCCCAGCAGCCGCGCCAGCTCCTCCACGGCCAGCTCCCGGGCCACCCGGTGCTCCCGCAGGGTGCGTGCGGCGGTGAGGAGTTCGGCCGGAGAACACCACAACACCCCGGCCAGCGCGGTGAGTTCGTACTCGGTCGGCGAGGCGAGCCCGCGCTCCCAGGCGACGACCGTATCCGTGCTCACCCGGAGCCCGTACTGGGCACCGAGACCGTAGGCGACATGGCCGGGAAGCATCCCCAGGGCCTCGCGCAGTCGGCGCGCGGCGGGGGCGTTGAACGGCGGGGACGGGTGCACGGCCCCACCGTAGGAGTCAAGGCATGGAATGACTACGGTGTGTTCCACCGATATCCACGGATCGTAGGAACGTCCTAAGGGCCGTGGACCGTACGGGTTCAGCGGTGCTGGGTCACCCACCGGTAGTAGAGCTCCGGGCGGCCGATCTGGCCGTACTGAGGGCTGCGCACCGCGCGCCCCACCGTCACCAGGTGCTCCAGATAACGGCGTGCGGTGATCCGCGAGATGCCCAGCTCCTCCCCGGCCGCCGACGCCGTCACCCCGTCCGGGGCGGCCCGCAGGGCCCGGGTGACGGCCTCCAGCGTCGGGCCGCTGAGCCCCTTCGGCAGCCGGGCCGGCTGCGGGGCGCGCAGTGCGCCGAGCGCCCGGTCCACCTCGTCCTGGCCGCTCGCCTCGCCGGCCGCCGCGCGGAACTCCGCGTAGCGCACCAGCCGGTCGCGCAGGGTGGCGAAGGTGAAGGGCTTCAGCACGTACTGGACGACCCCGAGCGACACCCCCTCCCGGACCACCGCCAGATCCCGCGCCGACGTCACCGCGATGACGTCCGCCGAGTGCCCGGCCGCGCGCAGTGAGCGAAGCAGTTGCAGACCGTGGCCGTCGGGCAGATACAGATCCAGGAGCAGCAGATCGACCGGGGTGCGGTCCAGCGCCCGCACGGCCTGGGCCCGCGAATGCGCGACGGCCGCCACCGTGAACCCGGGAACCCGGCCCACGTACAGCCGGTGGGCCTCCGCGGCGACGGGATCGTCCTCGACGACCAGCACCTGGATCACGCCGTGGCCTCCTTCGTGGTGTGCGCCGTGCGCCCGGCGACTTCCAGCGGCAGCCGCACCGTGAACCGCGCACCGCCGTCCGCGCCGCCGTCCAGGGTGACCGTGCCGCCGTTGCGGTGCACCGCCTGCTTGACGAGGGCCAGGCCGATTCCCCGGCCGGTGCCGTGCGTCGACCAGCCGCGGTCGAAGACCGCGGCGGCGTCCTGCGGGCCGATCCCGGCACCGGTGTCGGCGACCCGCAGCAGCAGCTCGCCCTCCCCGGCCAGCGCGGTGACGGTGACCCGGGCGCGGGCGGCCCGGCCGCCCCCTCGCTGCGCGGGCACGGACCCGGGGCCCGCACCGGTCACCGCCTCCGACGCCGCGTCCACCGCGTTGTCGACGAGATTGCCGAGGATCGTCACCAGATCCCGGTGCGACAGCGTCGCCGGCAGGTCGCCGTCGTCGATCAGGCTGTCGTCCGCGAGCACCAGCTCCACCCCTCGTTCGTTCGCCTGCGCCGCCTTGCCGAGCAGCAGTGCGGCCAGCACCGGTTCGGCGACCGCCCCCACCACCCGGTCGGTGAGTGCCTGGGCCAGCTCCAGCTCGGCGGTGGCGAAGCCCACCGCCTCCTCCGCCCGGCCCAGTTCGATCAGCGAGACGACGGTGTGCAGCCGGTTCGCCGCCTCGTGCGCCTGCGAGCGCAAGGCCTGGGTGAACCCCCGCTCGGAGTCCAACTCACCGGACAGCGCCTGGAGTTCCGTGTGATCGCGCAGCGTCACCACGGTGCCGCGCTGCTCCCCGCCCACCACCGGGCGGGTGTTGACCACAATCACCCGGTCCGCCGTCAGATGCAGCTCGTCGACCCGCTCCTCGGAGGCGAGCAGCGCACCGGTCAGCGGCGCCGGCAGATCCAGCTCGGCGACCCTGCGCCCCACCGCACCCGGCGCCAGACCGAGCAGCTCCCGGCCCGCGTCGTTGATCAGCGCGATCCGGCGCCGCCCGTCGAGCATCAGCAGCCCCTCGCGCACCGCGTGCAGCGTGGCCTGGTGGTAGTCGTGCATCCGGCTCAGCTCGGCGGCGTTCATCCCGTGCGTGTGCCGCCGCAGCCGGGCGTTGATCACATACGTGCCGAGGCCGCCGAGGGCGAGCGCCCCGCCCGCCGCCAGCCCCAGCGCCCCGAGCTGCGCCCGCACCTGGGAGGAGACCCGCTCGACCGTGATGCCCGCGCTGACCAGGCCGGTGATCCTGGAGCCGTCCCGGATCGGTGTGACGACCCGGATCGAGGGGCCGAGCGTGCCGGTGTACGTCTCGGTGAACGTCTCGCCGCGCAGCGCCCGCGCGGTGTGCCCGAGGAACTGCTCGCCGATCCGGTCGGAGTCCGGGTGCGTCCAGCGGACCCGCTGCGGGGACATGATGGTGACGAAGGCGATCCCGGTGTCCCTGCGGACCCGCTCCGCGTACGGCTGGAGCACGGCGGACGGGTCCGGGGTGCCGATCGCCTCCCGTACCGACGGCGAATCGGCGATCGCCAGGGCGGCCGCCCTGACCTGCCGGGCCGCGGTCTCCTTCGCCTGCTCGCTGCCGGAGACGTACGCGAAGAACGCGCACCCCGCCACCACGGCCGCCACCAGCACCACCTGCATGGCGAAGAGCTGACCGGCCAGGCTGCGCGGGCGGGTACGGGGGCGGGGGAGACGCATGGCCACAGTCTGCCTGGCCGAAATCCGATGAACGAAATGCACGCAACGGTGACCGGCGTCACAGGGAGCGAGATATTCGCCAAGGGTTTTTCCGGCTCCCAACCGCCGGACAGCCCTTGCACCCCCAGGGACGGGGGAGTTACCGGACGAGCCGAGGAGAACCCCCGTGGGAGTGGCAGCCGCCAGGCGGGACCGCACGCACTATCTGTATCTGGCCGTGATCGCGGCGGTGGGGCTCGGCATCCTGGTGGGCTTCGCGGCCCCGGGCGTCGCCGTCGAGCTCAAGCCGATCGGCACCGGCTTCGTCAACCTGATCAAGATGATGATCTCGCCCATCATCTTCTGCACGATCGTGCTGGGCGTCGGGTCGGTGCGCAAGGCCGCCAAGGTCGGCGCGGTCGGCGGCCTCGCCCTCGGCTACTTCCTGGTGATGTCGACCGTCGCGCTCGCCATCGGCCTGCTCGTCGGCAACCTCCTGGAGCCCGGCCAGGGCCTCCACCTCACCGAGGCGGTACGTGCCGCCGGTGAGAAGCAGGCCGCCGGGGCGAGCGAGTCCACCACCGACTTCCTGCTCGGCATCATCCCGACCACGATCGTCTCCGCCTTCACCGAGGGCGAGGTGCTCCAGACCCTGCTGGTGGCGCTGCTCGCGGGCTTCGCGCTCCAGGCCATGGGCTCGGCCGGCGAACCGGTGCTGCGCGGCATCGGCCACATCCAGCGCCTCGTCTTCCGCATCCTCGCCATGATCATGTGGGCGGCCCCGGTCGGCGCGTTCGGCGCGATGGCGGCGGTGGTCGGCGAGACCGGTGTCGACGCGCTGAAGTCCCTCGCGATCATCATGATCGGCTTCTACCTCACCTGCGCGATCTTCGTCTTCGTGGTGCTCGGCACCATCCTGCGGCTGGCCGCCGGGGTCAACCTGATCGCGCTGCTGAAGTACCTGGGCCGCGAGTTCCTGCTGATCCTCTCCACCTCCTCCTCCGAGTCCGCGCTGCCCCGGCTCATCGCCAAGATGGAACACCTCGGCGTCAGCCGCCCGGTCGTCGGCATCACCGTGCCGACCGGCTACTCCTTCAACCTCGACGGCACCGCGATCTACCTCACGATGTCCTCGCTCTTCATCGCCAACGCGATGGGCGACCCGCTGAGTGCCGGCGAGCAGATCTCGCTGCTGCTCTTCATGATCGTCGCCTCGAAGGGGGCCGCCGGAGTCACCGGCGCCGGCCTGGCCACCCTCGCGGGCGGCCTCCAGTCGCACCGCCCCGGCCTGGTCGACGGCGTCGGCCTGATCGTCGGCATCGACCGCTTCATGAGCGAGGCCCGGGCCATGACGAACTTCGCGGGCAACGCGGTCGCCACCGTCCTGGTCGGCACCTGGACCAAGGAGATCGACAAGGAGCGGGTGGACCGGGTGCTCTCCGGCGCGCTCCCGTGGAACGAGCAGATGCTCAACCAGGACGCCGATGTGCACGGTGTCCCGGAGCCGCGCGGCGGCGACGAGCGGCACGCGGTGGCGAAGGCATAGCCACACCGGGCACCGGAAAGGGGCCGTCGCGGGGATTCCCGCGGCGGCCCCTTCGCGCTTGCCTTGACGTCCGCGTCAAGGTCTACCGTCGAGGACATGCGAATCGGGGAGCTGGCCGAACGGGCCGGGACGACCACGCGGACTCTGCGCTACTACGAGTCCCGCGGACTGCTGCCCGCGCGGCGGACCGGCAACGGCTACCGCGCGTACGACGAGGACGATCTGCGCCTCGTCCAGCAGATCCGCACCCTTCAGGACTTCGGCTTCGAGCTGGAGGAGACCCGGCCGTTCGTCGACTGCCTGCGGGCCGGCCATCCCGCCGGTGACGCCTGCCCCGCCTCGCTGGCCGTCTACCGGCGCAAGCTCGGCGAGCTCGACTCGCTCATCGAACAGCTCCGCACGGTCCGCGCCGAGGTGGGCGCACAGCTCGCACGGGCCGAGCTGGAGGCCGGGGCGGTACTCCCCGGCGGTCCGGAACCACGTTGTGAACTGGGAGGATGACAGATGATTCATGCAGAGGGCGTGGCCGAGGTCACCGATGCCACCTTCGACGCCGAGGTGCTCGCGGCGGACGGCCCGGTGCTCGTCGAATTCACCGCCGACTGGTGCGGCCCGTGCCGTCAGCTCGCCCCGGTACTCAGCGCCGTGGCCACCGAACTGACCGGGCGCATGGAGGTCGTCCAGCTGGACATCGACACCAGCCCCGGCGTCGCGAGCCGGTACGCGGTGCTCTCCGCACCGACCCTGATGGTCTTCCGGGGCGGTGAACCCGTGAAGGCAATGGTGGGCGCCCGCCCCAGGCGCAAGCTCCTCCAGGAGCTGGAGGAGGTCTTCGAGACGGCGTGAGGCGGGCGCGCCGGGACCACGGAACGTCCCGGGAAGAAATCCCTACAGGATTTCGATGGCATTGACCTTCGGTACGTTCGAATACTTGATATTCGAATTCCGGGCGATTTTCACCACATCGCCATTGGCGTCGTAGTACTTCACGTCGTTGTTTCCCGTGGAGATCTGGTCGACCCACCACCCGCCGAAGTCGATTTTCCCGCGATTCGCATAGCAGTCCACGCTGTCGCGCCCGCTGCCGTTGTGCGACCAGATCTTCAGGAAGCCCGCGTCCGGGTCGCAGGTGACGTGGTCGATGGCGGAAGCGGTTCCGACCGGGCCGGCCAGGGTGAACGCGGCGGCCGCGGCGAGTGCCGCGGCCATCGTGCGCACAACGTTCCTCGTTCTTGAGATCATAGTTTCCCCTTGAATCGAATATGGAACCAAGAGCCCACTTCGTCAGGCGTGGACATTGGCGTCGAACCAGCATCGTATGAAGTGGATCACCGATTCAGGAGGGTGCCGGAGGGAAGTCACCTGAACGTGAATGCGTGGGCCACGGACACCGGAAAGGAATCGGCCACGCGCCCGCTGATTCCGGCTCACACCGGCTTGAACCAGACCGTCGCCAGTGGCGGCAGCGTCAACAGGACGCTGCCGGGCCGGCCGTGCGAGGCCACCGGTTCGGGCTTCAGCGGTCCGCCGTGGAGCACGTCGCTGCCGCCGTACCGGGCGGCGTCGGTGTTCAGGACCTCCGCCCACGCGACCCGGTCACCGGGCACCCGGGGGACGCCCACGCGGTAGTCGTGCCGCACCACCGGGGAGAAGTTGCTGACCGCGAGGAGCGGTGAGCCGTGTGCGTCGTAGCGCAGGAAGGCGAAGACGTTGTCCTCGGCGGCGCCGCCGTCCACCCAGTCGAAGCCCTCCGGCACGGTGTCGCGCTGCCAGAGCGCGGGAGTCTCGGCGTAGACCGTGTTCAGATCGCCCACCAGGGTGCGCACGCCCCGGTGGTCGCTCTCCGCCGCGTACGAGGGGTCGAGCAGCCACCAGTCCGGGCCGTGGCCCTCCGACCATTCCGCTCCCTGGGCGAACTCCTGCCCCATGAAAAGGAGTTGCTTGCCGGGGTGGGCCCACATGAAGCCGAGGTAGGCGCGGTGGTTGGCGCGCTGCTGCCACCAGTCGCCGGGCATCTTCGAGACCAGCGACCGCTTGCCGTGCACCACCTCGTCGTGCGAGATCGGCAGGACGTAGTTCTCGCTGTACGCGTACACCATCGAGAAGGTCATCTCGTTGTGGTGGTACTTGCGGTGCACCGGCTCCTTCGCCACGTACTCCAGCGAGTCGTGCATCCAGCCCATGTTCCACTTCAGCCCGAAGCCGAGGCCCCCGAAGCCGCCGGGCCCGGTGTGGTGGGTGGCGCGGGTGACGCCGTCCCAGGCGGTGGACTCCTCGGCGATGGTCACCACACCGGGATTGCGGCGGTAGACGGTGGCGTTCATCTCCTGGAGGAACGCGACGGCGTCCGGATTCTCCCGGCCGCCGTGCTCGTTGGGGGACCACTCGCCCTCCTCGCGCGAGTAGTCGAGGTAGAGCATCGAGGCGACGGCGTCCACCCGCAGCCCGTCGACGTGGAACTCCTCGCACCAGTAAGTGGCGTTGGCCACCAGGAAGTTGCGCACCTCGGTGCGCCCGTAGTCGAACTCCAGGGTGCCCCAGTCGGGATGCGCCGCCCGCGACGGGTCCGAGTGCTCGTACAGCGGGCGGCCGTCGAACTCCGCCAGCGCCCAGTCGTCGCGCGGGAAGTGCGCCGGCACCCAGTCGACGATCACCCCGATCCCGGCCCGGTGCAGGGAGTCGACGAGGAACCGGAAGTCGTCCGGGGTGCCCATGCGGGACGTCGGGGCGTAGAAGCCGGTGACCTGATACCCCCACGAGCCGCCGAAGGGATGCTCGGAGACCGGCATCAGCTCGACGTGCGTGAAACCGAGGTCCCGCACGTACGCCGGCAGCTGGGCAGCCAGCTGACGATAGGTCAGGCCCGGTCGCCAGGACGGCAGATGGACCTCGTACACCGAGACCGGCGCCTCGTGCACCGGGACGTCCCCGCGGTGCGCCATCCACTCCTGGTCCCGCCACCGGTGGTGCGAGGCCGTCACGATCGAGGCGTTGGCGGGCGGCACCTCGGCGTACCGGGCCATCGGGTCGGCGCGCAGCGTGTGCGAGCCGTCCGGGCGGCAGACGTCGAACTTGTAGAGCGTGCCCTCCCCGATCGCGGGCAGGAACAGCTCCCACACTCCGGAGGAGCCGAGCGAGCGCATCGGGAAGCCGGTGCCGTCCCAGTAGTTGAAGTCCCCGGCGACCCGCACCCCGCGGGCGTTGGGCGCCCACACGGTGAACCGGGTGCCCGCCACCCCCTGGTGCTCCATGGGCTGTGCGCCCAGGGCGGTCCACAGCTCCTCGTGCCGGCCCTCACCGATCAGATGCAGATCGAGATCGCCGAGCGCGGGCAGGAAGCGGTACGGGTCCTGCACCTCGATCTCGTTGTCGTCGTAGGCGACCAGCAGCCGGTAATCGGGCAGCTCGGGCATCGGCAGCAGCCCGGAGAAGAACCCGTCGCCGTCGTCGTGCAGCTGGGCCCGCAGCCCCTTGGCGAGCACGGCCACCGACCGGGCGTACGGGCGCAGCACCCGGAAGGCCACCCCGCCGCGGACCGGGTGGGCGCCGAGCAGGTCGTGCGGGGCGTGGTGCTCACCCGCCAGCAGCCGGCCCCGGTCGCCGTCGTCGAGGGGGTGTGCCCGCCGTACGCCCCGGCCCGCGGCGCTGCGGCGGGGGCGCGGCTTCGCGGCGGGGGCCGCCGCGAAGC
>NZ_JBCEWQ010000119.1:0-27299 GCF_038448545.1 Streptomyces sp. CLV115 | reverse complement strand
CCCCCGGGCCGCCTCGGCTCCAGGCTCCGGCTGGTCACCGCGGGTACCGGCCGGCCGGCCCGCCGGAGCACCGATCTGCTGCCCCAACTCCGCTGCCCGGTCGGAGCGGAGCTGCGGCAAGCGGCGTGCGGCACCGGTGCACTCCTCGACCGACGGGCCGAGGAGACCGTGCGGGGCGCACCGGCCGCCGTACAGCCGACCGACGCCCGGACGGCGGGGGCACGGGCCGCGCCGTCCGGGCCGTCGACCGCGCCGCGGGTCAGTATGGAGGGATGACGGGACGCTGGGAGTTCTGGATCGACCGGGGCGGGACGTTCACCGATGTCGTGGGCCGGGCCCCGGACGGGCACCTGGTCACCCGCAAGCTGCTCTCCCACGACCCGGACCGCTACCGCGACGCCGCCGTGGCCGGAATCAGGGCGCTGCTCGGCCTCGGCCCCGCCGAACCGGTCCCCGCCGACCGGGTCGCCGCGGTGCGGATCGGCACCACGGTCGCCACCAACGCCCTGCTGGAGCGGCGCGGCGAACCGACCGTCCTGGTCATCACGGAGGGCTTCCGGGACGCCCTGCGCATCGCGTACCAGAACCGCCCCAGGCTCTTCGACCGCCGCATCGTGCTGCCCGAGGCCGTCTACGAGCGGGTGATCGAGGTCCCCGAGCGCGTCGACGCCCGGGGCCGGGTCGTCACACCGCTGGACCTGGACGCGGTCACCGAGCGGCTGCGCGCCGCCCACGCCGACGGACTGCGCAGCGCGGCCGTCGTTCTGATGCACGGCTACCGCCACCCCGCACACGAGAGCGCCGTGGCCGCCGCCGCCCGCGAAGCGGGCTTCACCCAGGTCAGCTGCTCGCACGAGGTGAGCCCGCTGATCAAGCTGGTGCCACGCGGCGACACCACCGTCGTCGACGCCTATCTCTCGCCGATCCTGCGCCGCTACGTCGACGAGATCGCCGGTGAACTCGAAGGCATCCGGCTGATGTTCATGCAGTCCAACGGCGGACTGCGCGAGGCCTCCCACTTCAGGGGCAAGGACGCGGTGCTCTCCGGCCCCGCCGGAGGCGTGGTCGGCATGGCCCGCACCTCCGAACAGGCCGGATTCGACCGGGTCATCGGCTTCGACATGGGCGGCACGTCCACCGATGTCTCGCACTACGCGGGCGAGTTCGAACGCGAGCTCGGCACCCAGGTCGCCGGGGTGCGGATGCGCGCCCCGATGATGAGCATCCACACCGTCGCGGCCGGCGGCGGCTCCGTCCTGCACTTCGACGGCCGGCGCTACCGGGTCGGCCCCGACTCGGCGGGCGCGATCCCCGGCCCGGCCTGCTACCGCCGCGGCGGCCCGCTGACCGTCACCGACGCCAATGTGATGCTCGGCCGGAT
Source organism: Streptomyces sp. CLV115 (assembly GCF_038448545.1). Lineage (NCBI taxonomy): Bacteria > Bacillati > Actinomycetota > Actinomycetes > Kitasatosporales > Streptomycetaceae > Streptomyces > Streptomyces sp. CLV115. The sequence goes on along the minus strand of NZ_JBCEWQ010000119.1, from coordinate 25,918 downwards.
CCAGCCCGCGCACTTCCCGGCCGTGTTCGGACCGGACGGAGACCTCCCGCTCGACGCGGACCTGGTCCGCGAACGCTTCGACGCGCTCGCCGATGACGTGGCGCGCGCCACCGGAACCCGGCGCACGGCCGCCGGAACCGCCGCCGGGTTCCTGGAGATCGCCGTGCTCAACATGGCGAACGCGGTCAAGAAGATCTCCGTGCAGCGGGGGCACGACATCACCCGCTACGCCCTGACCGGCTTCGGCGGCGCCGGTGGCCAGCACGTCTGCGCCGTCGCCGACTCCCTGGGCATCGACACGGTCCTCGTACCACCACTGGCGGGCGTGCTGTCCGCGTACGGCATCGGCCTCGCCGACGCCACCGCGATGCGCGAGCAGTCGGTCGAGGCGGAACTGGAGGAGTCGACCCGGACGGTCCGGGAACTCTGCGACGAACTGGCCGCCCGGACCCGCGCCGAACTGCGCGCCGACGCCGTCCCCGACAGCGCGATCAGCACACACGCCCGGGTGCTGCTGCGCTACGCCGGTACGGATTCCAGCCTGCCCGTCGACCTGGACACCGCATCCGCCATGGCCGCGGCGTTCACCGCGGAGCACCGCGCACGCTACGCGTTCACCATGGACAAGCCCCTGGTCGTCGAGGCGGTCTCGGTCGAGGCGACCGGAACGGCCGGCCGGCACCGGCCACCCCGGGCCGACCGCACAGCCCGCCCCGGCTCCGGGCCCCGACCGCACGACACCGTAAGGATGTTCGCCGACGGCCGATGGCAGGACACCCCGCTCCACCGCCGCGCGGACCTCGCCCCCGGCGACACCGTGACCGGCCCCGCCGTGATCGCCGAGGCGGACGCCACCACCGTCGTCGACCCCGGCTGGCAGGCCGCCCCCGACGGCACCGGCCATCTGGTGCTCACCAGGGCCCGCCCGCGCCCGGACCGAACCGCCGTCGGCACCCGCGTCGACCCCGTCATGCTGGAGGTCTTCAACAACCTCTTCATGTCGATCGCCGAGCAGATGGGCGTGCGCCTGGAGAACACGGCGCACTCCGTCAACATCAAGGAGCGGCTCGACTTCTCCTGCGCGCTCTTCGACGCGGACGGCAACCTGATCGCCAACGCCCCGCACATCCCCGTCCACCTCGGCTCGATGGGGGAGTCCATCAAGGAGGTGCTCCGGCGCAACGGCGACACGATGCGCCCCGGTGACGTGTACGCCATCAACGATCCGTACCACGGCGGAACCCACCTGCCCGACGTGACGGTGGTGACACCGGTGTTCGACGCGACCGGCGGCGAACGTCCGGTGCTCCGCTTCCTCGTGGCCTCGCGCGGACACCACGCCGAGATCGGCGGCATCACCCCCGGCTCCATGCCGGCCTTCAGCCGCACCATCCACGAGGAGGGAGTGCTGTTCGACAACTGGCTGCTGGTGCGCGACGGCAGGTTCCGCGAGGACGAGACCCGCGAACTCCTCACCACGGCCGCCCACCCCTCCCGCGACCCCGGTGCCAATCTCGCCGACCTGCGCGCCCAGATCGCCGCGAACGAGAAAGGCATCGCCGAACTCCGGCGCATGACCGAACAGTTCGGGACCGACGCCGTGGACGCGTACATGCGGCACGTGCAGGACAACGCCGAGGAGTCCGTCCGCCGGATCATCGCCGCGCTGCACGACGGGTCCTACCGCTACGAGACCGACAACGGCGCGGTCATCGAAGTCGCCCTCACCGTGGACCGGGCCGCCCGCGGCGCGGTCGTCGACTTCACCGGCACCTCACCCCAGCAGCCGGGCAACTTCAACGCGCCGAAATCCGTGGTCATGGCAGCCGTGCTCTACGTCTTCCGGACCCTGGTCGACGACGACATCCCCCTCAACAGCGGCTGCCTGAAGCCCGTGGAGGTCCGCATCCCGGAAGGCTCCATGCTGGCCCCCGTCCACCCGGCGGCCACCGTCGCGGGAAACGTGGAGACGTCCCAGGCCGTCACCGGCGCCCTGTACGCGGCACTCGGCATCCAGGCCGAGGGGTCGGGCACCATGAACAACCTCACCTTCGGCAACGAACGGGTCCAGTACTACGAGACGGTGGCGAGCGGCTCCGGCGCGGGCGACGGCTTCGACGGCGCCGACGCCGTACAGACCCACATGACCAACTCCCGCCTCACCGACCCCGAAGTCCTCGAATGGCGCTACCCCGTCCTGCTGGAGAGCTTCCGGGTACGCGACGGCAGCGGCGGCGACGGACACTGGCACGGCGGCCGCGGCGTGGAACGGCGCATCCGCTTCCTGGAACCCGTCACCGTCGCGCTCCTTACCGGTCACCGCCGGGTCCGCCCGTACGGAATGGCGGGCGGCGGGCCCGGCGCACCGGGCGAGCAGCACATCGAGCACCCGGACGGCCGGGCGCCCACCCCGCTGCGCGGCTGCGACACGGCCGAACTGGAACCCGGGGACGTACTGGTGCTCCGGACACCGGGCGGCGGGGGATTCGGAACCCCGGAGCCGGACCACGACGACGGTACGGAGCACGGCGGCGAACAGCCGTGACGCGGGGTCGCTTCTGCGCCGTTTCGACCGTTGTCCGTCCGAGGACCTAATCTGTGCACCGTGACTTCGCCTGCCTACACGGACAACGCTGCGCCCCAGCTCAGCGCGGGGCCGCGGCCCGCCCCGGGCCCGGCCGCCGACGAGGGGCTCTCGCGGCGGCTGCGCGCGCTCGCCTGCACGGCGCCGCTGCACGACCTCGATGTGCGCAAGGCGAATCTGGCCGGCGAGTACACGGTCTACGCGATGGCCGAGGTCGCGCTCGCCGCGATCGACCTCGTCACCCTCAACATGGACTTCGACACGGGTGCCGACCACGACCAGATAGTGACCAGGCTGCTGCCCCGGGTCGCCGCCCAGGCCCCGCGGCGCCCCGTGGCCGAGCACGAGCGGGTCGCCCGCTGGGTGCTGGAGAACCTGATCAACGTCGGCAGCGTGGACCGCGGATTCCGCGCCGTGTACGGCACCTTCGGCCCCGACGGGGTGTACGTCCGCCGCGACTACGACTTCAAGCTGATCGAAGAGGTCCCGGGGTACGGCGGCACCGTCTACCTCCGGGCCACCGACGAAGCGGTCAACGTCCTGGTGGGAGCCCTCGACACGGACGTCACCAGCGCCCAGATCGCCGCCGAGGTCAAGCTGGAGGTCCTCATCAGCCGGGGCCGTCTCGCGGACGCCCAGCTCGCCGCCGAACAGGCCCGCTACCGCACCGTCCAGTACGCGGAGACCCTCCGCAAGACCCTGGAGGCCACCCGGCGCAACGTCCGCGCCGTCGACTGGCTCAACGCGGTGCCCGACATGATCGCCGAAGCCCTGGACCACGTCGCCGACCGCTACCGCCACGAGAACGCGATCCTCACCAACATCCGCAAGGCCCGTGACGAGGCGGAGGAGCCCGAGCACAAGCGCCGCGCCGCCGAGCTCGTCGACATCGTCAAGGACTGCATCCGCCGCCACACCCAGCTCCAGTCCCGACTGCTGGAGGCCGGTCCGCTGTTCCGGGCCGAGCAGGACCGGCAGGCGTTCGCCACCCCCACGGCCCGCACCGGCCTCGACCTCTACGGCCAGCTGGTCGCCCCGCTGCTGCCCCTCCCCGTCGAACAGGCGATCCGCGTCACCGACGCCTTCTTCGCCCGCGGCACCGGACTGCGCACCCCCACCTCGGTACGGGTGGGCGACCTGGTCGAGATGCTGCTCACCCCGCCCATGGAGCGGGAACACCTGGGTGCCGAGATGCCCGAGCCCGATCTGATCGCCACCCCCGACGACAGCAGGTTCAGCGAGGAGCAGCTCGCGAGCGCCATGGAGCTCCTGGACCTGGAGCACGACGCCCCGCGCCGGCTCTCGGGCCTGCTCGCCGAGGCCCGGCGCGGCGGCGATCCCGATCTGGCCTATCTCGTCGCCCTCCTCGCGGTGCACGCCGCGAGCCCGCCCGTCGGCACCGCCTACCGCCAGGGCGAGCAGCGGCTGCTGTTCTCCGTCGACGACGGCACACAGCTCGACGACCCGGAGTTCGGCGGCGCGGACCTCGTCGTCGGCACGGCCCTGCTGGACGCGGCCGGAATGGCCGCGGACCGCACGGAGGCGTCATGACGTCCGCCGCCCGTACCGCACGGCGGACACCGGCCCACCCGGCCCCTGCCGGCACATGCGCCACGGCCCCGGCCCGGCCCGCGCCGCCCGGCACGATCCCCGTGAGAGCCGCCGCCCACCCCGTACCGAAGAGTTTCCGCAGCAAGGAGCGACCGTCGTGAGCGACCACCGCGCACAGCATGCCGACGCGTGGAGCGAGCCGACCGCCGCGTACGCGACCGAGGGCACCGGACCCGCGGACCCGGCGGCGCCCGGGGCCACACCGGCGGTCACCCCGGCCGACGCGGCCGACGCCGCCCGGCTCGTGGCCTTCGGCCTGCAGCCCAAGCTGCTGCCCGCCCGCGACGCCGAGTACGCCGAACTGCTCCGCCGCTACCGGGAGGAGCCCGCTTTCGCCCGGCTCGCCGACGCCGTGGCGACCGGACTCGGCCTGGTCGTCCTGGAGGTGTCCACCCGGGCCGGCATGGCCGTCACCGCCGGTGAGGACTCGGTGTTCGCTGTCCGCATGGGCGACTACGCCCGCCGCGCCTCCTCCGACTCCGCCGACCGCTTCCTGCACGGGCTCGCACACCTCGCCGTCGCCGCCATGGCATTCCCCCGCCCCGAGGACCTCGCCGACGACGCCTACATCGGCCGGATCACGGTCAACGGCGTCGACTCGTTCGTACGCCAGGCGTGCCACCGCCTGGAGGAGCGCGCCGAGGAGCACGGGGACAACACCGACCCGGCCACCGACGCCCCAGGACTCGAAGCGGCCTGGCGGATCTACGCCCGGCGCAGCTCCACCGGCGCCACGAAGGACGCCCGCCGCCTGGCCGGCTCCACCACCGGCATCGTCGGCAAGGCCGTCGCCTTCCTCACCGACTCCGGCTTCCTCCAGCGCACCGGCGACGACGCCGGCGGAGCCTTCCGCACCACCGCCCGCTACCAGCTCCAGGTCCGCGACATGGCCGGCAGCGCCGCCATGGCCGAACTGCTGGAACTCGGCGTCGTGGCGGTCACCGACGGCACGGCGACGCTGCTGCCGCCGCCCGACGCCGACGACCTGGAGCTGGCCGCCGACGCCGGTCTGCCCTTCCACGCCTGACCGTCCCGCCCCACCACCGCCGTCTCCCCCCGCTGCCTGAACGACGAGAGTCCGCCGCCATGTACGAGCTGTCCCGGGTCCGCCTCTACTCCATCGGGCCTGCCGGTGCGCGCTACGCCGACACCGTGCTTGACCTGCGCGGAGTCGGCGAGCCCGTGCCCGACCCCGCACCGGCCCAGGCGGAGTTCTTCGAGGAGGAGCCGGTCGGTCCGCCGCGCCGCCCCGCCCCCGCCGGCGTGCTCTTCCTGGAGAACGGCGGCGGCAAGTCGGTGCTGCTGAAGCTGATCTTCTCGGTGATGCTGCCCGGCCACCGCAACACCCTCGGCGGCGCCAGCTCCGGCGTGCTGCGCAAATTCCTGCTCGCCGACGACTGCGGGCACGTCGCCCTGGAGTGGCAGCACACCCTCACCGGCGAGTGCGTGGTCGTCGGCAAGGTCAGCGAATGGCGCGGCCGGCAGGTCTCCAACGACCCCCGGAAGTTCGCCGAGGCCTGGTACTCCTTCCGGCCCGGCCCCGGCCTCGGCCTCGACTCCCTGCCGGTCGCCGAGGCCACCTCCGTACGCCGCCCCGCCGAAGGCGTGTCCGGCGCGCAGGGCAGGCGGCGCACCATGAAGGGCTTCCGCGACGCCCTGACCGAGGCGGGCAAGTTCTACCAGCACCTCGATGTGCACTGGGAAGAGATCCACGACCGCTGGAACGAACACCTCGGAGACCTCGGGCTCGACCCCGAACTCTTCCGCTACCAGCGCGAGATGAACGCCGACGAGGGCGAGGCCGCGGGCCTCTTCGCGGTCAAGAAGGACTCCGACTTCACCGACCTGCTGCTCCGCGCCGTCACCGACACCCGCGACACCGACGGCCTCGCCGACCTGGTGAGCGGCTTCGGCAACAAGCTGGGCCGCCGCGCCGAACTGACCGCCGAGCGCGACTTCACCGCCGGCTCGGTCGACCTGCTCGGCAGGATCGTGGAGGCCGCCGGCACCCGTTCCCGCACCCGGGACATCCACGCGGGCGCCGAGCGCCGCACCCGTACGCTCGCCCGCAGGCTCTCGGCCCGCGCCCGCGAGGAACGCGGCCGGACCGCCGAGCTCGCCCAGCAGGTGACGGGCGCCGCGCACACCGTCACCACGGCCGAACAGGCCCGCGGCCGCAGCGCGTCGATCGCCGCCGAACTGGCCTACCGGCACGCCTCGCTTGCCCTGACCGCGGCGGAGAAGGGCGCCGCCGCCCAGCGCCGCGAACTGGTCGACGCCCGCACCCTGCACTCCGCCTGGCAGGCCGCCGAGGCCGTACTGCGCCACCGCGCCGCCGCCGACCGCTCCGCACGGGTGGCCGTCGCCATCCGCGAGGCCGAGCGGGACGCCGCGCCCGCGCTCGCCGCCCGCGCCAGGGCCGCCGCCGACCTCGTACAGGCACTGCACACCGCCGCCGAGGCCGGCGAGACCGTCGCCAACGAGGAGGAGGAGCGCTCCGACACCCTCCAGAGCGCGGGCGAGACCGCCCACCGGGACGCCACCACCGCGGCCACCGAGGCCCAGCGCGCCCGCAGCGAGGCCGGACACCTGCGCCAGCGCCTGGCCGAGGTCGAGCAGGAGACCGCGGAAGCGGTACGGGCCGGCTGGCTCGACGACACCGCGCCGGACGCCGACCCGGCCCGCGCCGCCCTCGCCGCCAGCGACGCGGAGCAGTCCTCCGTCGCCGCGTGGGACACCGCCAGGGAGGCAGCCCGCTCGGCGGCCGACGTGGCCAGGGAGGCCGCGGCCGCCGAGAGCCGTGCCGAACTCGCGGCGGCGCGGGCCGCCGACGCCGCACAGGCCGCGGACCAGTCGTACGAGGCCGAGCTCAGGGCCGCCGAGTCGATCGCCGCCGACCACCGGCTGGCCGACCTGCTGGGCCTGCCCACCGCCCCCGGCACCGGCGTGCCCCGCCCCCGCCGGGGCGCGGCCAAAGCGGACCAGGACGGCGCCGAAGACACCGGGACCGACACCGGCAACGGCCCGGCCACCCCGGACCGACAGCTCGCCGCGGAGTCGAGCGGCCGGGCGGGCGAGGGCGTCCGGCCGGCCCACGGCGCACCCACCGTCACGGCGGAACAGGACTCCACCCCCGAACAGCCGCTCACCGCCCAGGAGCTCGACCGCAGCGCCGACGAACTGCGCGAGCTGCTCGACCGGTCCATCGCCGCCGCGGAGCGCCGCCTCTTCGAACTGCGCACCGCGGCCGCCGACGACTCCCGCATCCTCGGCGCCCTCGGCGACGGCGGACTGCTGCCGCCCGGCCCCGACGTCCTCGCCACCGTCGAGTACCTCGGGGAGCACGGCATCCCCGCGCTGCCCGGCTGGCGCTACCTCGCCCAGGCCGTCGACCCCGCCGACCACGCGGCCGTCCTCGCCGCCCGCCCCGAGCTCGTCGACGGCGTGGTCATCACCGACCCCGACTCGCACGCCCGCGCCCGCGAGGTCCTCGGCGGCGCCGCTCTGCTGCCGCGCTCCGCGGTCGCGGTCGGCACCGCCGCCGCGCTCCTCGCCCCCGTCCCCGCCGCCGGCACCGGTTCGGCGGCGAGCACGGAAGGCGTGTTCCTCGTCCCGCCGAACCCGGCGATGCACGACGAACTCGCGGCCGACGAGGAGCGCCAGGCGCTCAGGAGCCGGACCGCCGCCCGCGACGAGGACATCCGCACCCTCGCGGCCCGCCTCACCGCCGACCGTTCGCTGGCCGCCCGCATCGGCTCCTGGCGGGCCGACTGCCCGCCCGGAATGCTCGACGAACTGGCCGGGGCCGCGCGTACCGCCCGCACGGCGGCGGAGACCGCCGGGGCCGAGCTCGCCGAGGCCCGTACGGTGCGCGCCGAGGCGGACGAGGCCGCCGCGGACACCGCCCGCGTCCGTGAGGAGCGCCAGGAGGCCGCCCAGCGGGCCCGCCGTGCCGCCGACGCCCTCGCGGGTCTCGCGTACCGGCTCCGCGAACGCGCGGGCTGGCAGGTGAGGCTCCGCGAACTCGTCGACGAGGCGGCCGAGTCCGAAGCCCGTGCCACCGTCTGCCTGGAACGCGCCCGCGCCGCCGACGAGGACCGCAGGGCCGCTCAGCGCGCCGCCGACGACGCCCGCCGCACCGCCCGTGCCCTGCGTGCCGAACGGGCGGAGATCGCCGGCGCCCCCGAGCACCTCCCGGAGCCCGAGCACGACGGTCCGCGCCCCGCGCTCCCCGCGCTGCGCGAGGCGTACCGGGCGGCGTCCCAGCTGTACGAGAAGGTCGGCGTGGGCGCCGACCTGCGCGCCGAGCAGGCCCGCGCCGAGAGCGACGAGAGCGCCGCCCTCGCCGAACTGGACCGGCTCACCAACAAGGTCCGCACCCGAGCCGCCCAGCTCCTCGAAGGCACCGACGGCGCGGACGGCCCCTCCCGGCAGGCGGCCGCCGCCCGCGCCGAGTCCCTGGTCCAGCTCCTGGAGACCCGGGCCTCCACGGCGAGCGAGCAGCTGGGCCGGCTCCGCGGCGAGGCCGAGCGCCTGGCCCCGGCCGACGGGGAGCCCCACCACACGGAGCTCCCCGAAGAGCTGGTCCCCGCCGACGCCGACCGGGCCCAGACCCTCCTGCGCACCGCCACGGCCGAACTGGCCGCCGCCACCGCCACCCTGGACACCGCCCGCGCCGCCCACGCCGAGCTGCTGCACGCCCACCGCACCGCCGAGGACTCGGCAGGCGGCTTCGACGAGACCGCGGCCCTTCTGCGCGACCTGCTCCGGGACCACGGCGCGGACGACGACACCGAGGCTCCCGAGCCGTATCCGGGCAGCCTCGACGAGGCCCGGCAGTCCGCCGCCGAGGCCCGCCGCTCACTGCGTGGCTGCGCCACCGACCTGTCCGCCGCGGAGGGCGCGGTACGCGAGGCGAGCGACGTCCTCGTCCGGCACGCCAACTCCACGCGTTACGAACAGGTCCGTACCCCCGCCCGTCAGCAGATCCGCGAGCTGCCCGCCGCCGCGCTGCCCGAGCACGCCGAGAAGTGGGCCGCGGCCTTCGCGCCCCGGCTGAGGGTGCTCACCGACGAGCTGGCCCAGCTGGAGCGCAACCGCGACTCCATCGTCGACCGGCTCCGCGGCCTCGTGGAGTCCGCGCTCACCACCCTGCGCTCCGCCCAGCGGCTCTCCCAGCTCCCGGAAGGACTGGGGGAGTGGTCGGGCCAGGAATTCCTCCGCATCCGCTTCGAGGAACCCGACCAGGCGACCCTCACCGAACGGCTCGGAGAGGTCGTGGACGAGGCGACCCGCGCCGCGCTGAAGAAGAACTCCGACCTGCGCAGGGACGGCATGTCCCTGCTGCTGCGCGGTGTGCAGGCGGCGCTGGAGCCCAAGGGCATCGCCGTGGAGATCCTCAAGCCGGACGCGGTGCTGCGCGCCGAGCGTGTTCCGGTCGGGCAGATGGGCGACGTCTTCTCCGGCGGCCAGCTGCTCACCGCCGCCATCGCGCTGTACTGCACGATGGCGGCGCTGCGCAGCAACGACCGGGGTCGTGACCGGCACCAGCACCGGCACGCGGGCACGCTCTTCCTCGACAACCCCATCGGCCGTGCCAACGCCACCTATCTGCTGGAGCTCCAGCGCGCGGTGTCGGACGCCCTGGGCGTACAACTCCTCTACACGACCGGACTGTTCGACACCACGGCGCTCGCCGAGTTCCCGTTGGTCATCCGGCTGCGCAACGACGCGGATCTGCGTGCCGGACTGAAGTACATCAGCGTGGAGGAGCATCTGCGCCCCGGCCTGCCGCAGCAGGATCCGAACGGCGAGACGGTGCACGGCGAGATCACCGCCACCCGCATGTTCAAGCGGGCCACCGCGTCTCCCGACACCGGCCGCGCCACCGGATCTCCCGACACCGCCCCGGCCCCCGCCGACGAATAGGCGCGGACAAGCGCGGGACGCGCAAGGACGCGCGGCAATACCCGAACACGCGCCGCGGGGACATGCGCGGTCGGGAAGGGAAGACGCGAGAACGGGGGGCGAGCCGCGGGACGGGCCGGCAGGACGAGCACACCTGCTGCCCGACGGCGCTCGGGCCGACGGCGGCCTGAGCCCCACGGCGCTCAGGCCCCACGGCGCTCAGGCCCGAGGTCGCTCGGGCCCGACGGCGGCCCAGGCCCGGGTGAGGCGTTCCGCGGCTCAGGCCCGCGAAAGGCTCTCCGCGCCCCGGCGGCGTATCCGCGCCTCGTCCCGCTGCGCGGTCCGCGCCGCCCGGCGCGCCCTGCGGCGCTCACGGCGCAACTGCCGCGCCGAACTGCTCGGCACCGAAACCACGCCGTTGCGCTGGTTCCAGACCTGCCGGGTCACCCACACGTCCAGCACCGACCAGGTCGCGACCACGGTGCTGCCGACACTGCTCAGCACCATCGGGAAGGCCAGCCAGGACCCGGCCAGCGTGCACAGGAACGCCACCATCGCCTGGATGATCGTCAGCGACATGATGAGAACGGCACGCACGGCGGACCTGCGGACCGGGTCAGGCATCCTCCGCCGTGTCGCGGGCTCTTCCACCCACAGCTGCTGGCGCGGGATCTTCGCCCCGCCCACCGCCGAGTTGGCCGACGCGGCCGGTGCCGACGGCACCGCGCCCCGACGCTGTTCCGTCTTCAAGGCTCTCAACTCCCCACCACTGTCCGACTTCAGGGTTGCTGCCCGGCATGCGCCGTTTCTACGCGGGCGGATCGGACCGTCCTGCCTCACGACCCCTGCCCCGCGTCGCCACCCCGTGGATCGCGCAGCGCGAACCACCACCATGATCCCGCCTCACCGGCCCCGGCTCTCCCCGTGTCACCCCTGCCCCGTACAGAGAGACGAGTGAACGGCCGCGAAGATTCCCCCGAACCGTCGTGAAGCGAAGGATTCCAGCCAACTGCCCCAACGAACAGAATGAAGCCCTGCCAGGTCTCTTCTGCCGCTTTCGCGAATTTCATTGCCAGGAATACCAGGACAACCCATGACCAACACCGGACAGCGCGGCCGAAAATCGTCCGGACGTCCCTTCGAGTTGCTACTCCGTCAGTAGTAGGCTCGCGCCGTTTATTGACGGAACACGACCCCCGCCCCCGCGGGGTCGAGCTGGGGGAGTCCATGCGCTTTCGCGGAAAGTCCATCCGCAGGAAGATCGTGGCGTTGCTGCTGGTGCCGCTCATCTCCCTCATCGCGCTCTGGGGATTCGCCACTTTCCTGACGGGGCGCGAGGCCGGTCATCTGCTGAGCGCCGGCACTCTGGTGGAGAAGGTCGGTCATCCGCTGGAGGACACCGTCCGGGCCATCCAGAACGAGCGCCGCCAGACCCTTGTCTTCCTCGCCGACCCCAGGGCCTCCAACGCCCTTCCGCTCCTGCAGCGCCAGCGAGCCGCCACCGACCGGGTCCTCGCCGGTGTCAAGGACAGCGCCCGGCAGGAGGACATCCGCGACGCGCTGAGCTCCGACGACGACACCCAGCTGAATTCCATCCTCGGCACGGTCGAGGGCCTCGGCGCGCTCCGCGAATCGGTCGACCGGCGCAGCATCGACCGCTCCAAGGCGATGGAGTTCTACGGTCGCCTCATAGATCCCTGCTATCGCTTCCTGACCGGACTCCGCACGATGGAGAACGTGTCGATGGACAAGCAGGTCCGCGCACTGGTCGGCATCTCACGAGCCCGCGAAATGCTCTCCCGCGAAGACGCCCTGGTCGCCTCGTCGCTCATCGCCGGACGGCTCACCGCCGCCGAACTGCGCGAGATATCCGATCTCGTGGCCAATCGAAAGCTGCTCTACGAGATCAACGTGGACGCGCTTCCCGCCTCGGAGCGCCAGCGCGTGGAGCGGTACTGGGCGAGTCCGGACAGCGAACCGCTGCGGACAACGGAGAAGGCCCTCATCGAGGGCGGCCCCACCCAGGACCCGCGCGTCGTCGACGCCGAGCGCTGGCAGGAGACCGCCCCGCCGGTACTGGAACGGCTGGCCAACGACTCCACGGAGATGAACAACCGCTTCCAGGACCGCGGCAAGCCCGCCGGCTACAGCGTCCTGATCAAGGCCGGCATCGCGGGCGTCCTCGGCTTCCTCGCCCTGATCGCCTCGGTGTTCGTATCCGTACGCATCGGCCGGGAACTGATCCGGGACCTCTCCCGGCTCCGCAAGGACGCCCACGAGGTCTCCGGCGTGCGGCTGCCGAGCGTGATGCGCCGGCTCGCCGCCGGGGAACAGGTCGACGTCGAGACGGAAGCCCCGCACCTCCAGTACGAGCGGGACGAGATCGGCCAGGTCGGCCAGGCCCTCAACACCCTGCAACGCGCGGCCGTCGAGGCCGCCGTCAAGCAGGCGGACATGCGGCGCGGCGTGTCCGAGGTCTTCGTCAATCTCGCCCGCCGCAACCAGGTGCTGCTGCACCGGCAGCTGACGCTCCTGGACACCATGGAGCGCCGCACCGAGAACACCGACGAACTCGCGGACCTCTTCCGCCTCGACCACCTGACCACCCGCATGCGACGCCATGCCGAGGGCCTGGTGATCCTCTCCGGTGCGGCTCCGTCCCGCCAGTGGCGCAAGCCGATCCAGCTGATGGACGTGGTACGGGCGGCGGTCGCCGAGGTCGAGGACTACGAACGCATCGAGGTCCGCCGACTGGCCCGGATCGGGGTGGGCGGCCCCGCCGTCGCCGACCTCACCCACCTGATCGCCGAACTCCTGGAGAACGCGACCGTGTTCTCGCCCCCGCACACCGCGGTCCAGGTGCTCGGCGAACGCGTCGCCAACGGCTTCACCCTCGAAATCCACGACCGCGGCCTCGGCATGGCGCCCGACGTCCTCCTGGACGCCAATCTCAGGCTCGCCGAGACCCCTGAGTTCGAGCTGTCCGACACCGACCGGCTCGGCCTGTTCGTGGTCAGCCGTCTCGCCCAGCGCCAGAACGTCCGTGTGTCGCTGCAGACCTCTCCGTACGGTGGCACGACCGCCGTCGTCTTCATCCCGGCGGCACTGCTCACCGACGCCCCGGACACCCACGGCACCGGGTTCCGCCTCGACCGCCGGGCCGAGCGGGCGATCGGCAGCGGTGGCCGGGCGGCCGGCGACGCCCCCGGCAGCGGCCAGGACCGCAGGGACGGCGCGGCGGACCGCCGGGCGGGCGGCAGGCCCTCCGTTCTCGCCCCTGTTCCTACCGGCCTGGTCGACCCGGCCCTCCTGGACGGGCCCGTAGAGCTTGAAGGGCCCGTCGAAGCATTGGCCTTCGAGGGCGACGCCGTGCTCGACCCGCTGCTCGAACCCCTGCTGGGCGGTGCCTCCGACCTCGACGACACCGAGAGCGAACGCGGCGGCATCTTCCGCTCCCGTGACCTCCGGCGCGACGCCGACCGCGAACAGCACCAGCAGGCGACGGACCAGGGCGCGGACGCGCAGGCCGGCGTACGGCCGATGCGCCCGGGCGGTCCGGTGCCGCTGCCCCGCCGCAAACCGCCGACCCTGGTCACCGACAACGGCCGCCGGGTCGACGAAGCGGGCCGCACTCACCCCACGGCCGCCGGGCGGGACGCCCCGCAGGGCCCGGAGGGGTCCGACACCGGCTCCATGCCCACCGAACCCCGGCAGCCCACCGGCTTCCGGAGACCCACCGAGCCCGCCACACCCGAGCAGCCCGCCCCATCCGGGGCCCCGGGCCCCCGGGAGACCATCGGAGGTCTGCCCCGCCGCATCCGGCAGGCCAGCCTCGCTCCGCAACTGCGCGAGGACTCGGCCGTCCGCGATCCCGAACCGGCCCGTACGGAACCGGACCAGGACTTCGAACGTGATGCGGAAGAGGTGCGCAGCCGCATGGCTTCGCTCCAACGCGGCTGGCAGCGCGGCCGTCGGCAGAACGCCGAGGACCTGACCGGCCCCGGTGAAACAGCACAAGGAACCACTCCGGGAGGGGACGGTCGATGACCGCACCGAACGTCGCAGCAACCAACGCCGCACGCCAGGGCTCCGGCCAGCTCAACTGGCTCCTCGACGAACTCGTCGAACGTGTCGCCAGCATCCACAAGGCGCTGGTGCTCTCAAGTGACGGCCTCGCCACCGGCACGTCGAAGGACCTGACCCGCGAGGACAGCGAACATCTGGCGGCCGTGGCCTCCGGATTCCACAGCCTGGCCAAGGGCATCGGGCGGCACTTCGAAGCGGGCCGGGTCCGCCAGACCGTCGTCGAACTCGACGAGGCGTTCCTCTTCGTCACGGCGGCCGGTGACGGCAGCTGTCTCGCGGTGCTGGCCGACGCCGACTCGGACGTCGGCCAGGTCGCGTACGAGATGACGCTGATGGTCAAGCGCGTCGGCGCCCACCTGGCCAACGCACCCCGGACGACCGGTATGTCCGCCGGGGGGTGAGTGGACGGTGAGCGCTGACTCCTCCAGATCTCCGGCAACGCCCACCGACCCGCAGGCCTCGCGCTGGTACGACGCCGATGCGGGACCGGTGGTCCGTCCGTACGCGATGACCCGGGGCCGAACCAGCAGCGCCTCCCGCCATCGTCTCGACCTGATCGCGATCGTCGTCCCCGAACCCGAGGCCGACGACCCCGGCCGGGACCAGACGCTCTCCCCGGAACACGTGGAGATCGTCGAACTCTGCAGTGGCATGCCCCAGTCGATCGCCGAGCTCTCGGCCGGCCTGGACCTCCCCGTCGGGGTGGTCCGGGTCCTGGTCGGCGACCTCGTCGAGGACGAACTGGTACACGTAACCCGTCCCGTTCCGCCGGCCGAGCTGCCGGACGTGAACATTCTTCGCGAGGTGATCAATGGCCTTCGGGCGCTCTAGCCGCAGGAAGCGGCCCGTTGAGCCCGTTACCCTGAAAATCCTGGTGGCGGGCGGATTCGGAGTGGGCAAGACGACCCTGGTGGGCGCGGTCAGCGAGATCAGACCGCTGCGCACGGAGGAACGGCTCAGCGAGGCGGGCCGTCCGGTGGACGACCTGGCGGGCGTGGAGGCGAAGACCACCACCACGGTGGCCATGGACTTCGGCCGGATCACCCTGCGCGAGGACCTGGTGCTCTACCTCTTCGGCACCCCGGGGCAGGACCGCTTCTGGTTCCTGTGGGACGAGCTGGCACAGGGCTCGCTCGGCGCCGTCGTGCTCGCGGACACCCGGCGGCTGGAGGACTGCTTCGCGGCGGTCGACTACTTCGAACGCCGGGCCATTCCGTTCACCGTCGCCGTCAACTGCTTCGAGGGGGCCGACGAGTTCCCCGTCGAGACGGTGCAGGCGGCGCTGGACCTCGACCCGGAGGTTCCCGTGCTCATGTGCGACGCGCGCGACCGCGGCTCGGTACGGGACGTACTGGTGAACGTCGTCGAGCATGCCGTGGCCCGTGCGGAAAGCGTTCGCGAGCCCGTCGTCACGTAACGGCGGTGCCGCGCACGACACGGCCCGTACCCCCGCCGACCGGGGTACGGGCCACGCGTCGTCGTCTCACCGGGCGGTGAGTCCTCTCCCGCTGCGACGGACCGTCAACACTCCTGGCAGCACCCGTTCTCGGCGAGCCACTCGGCGGCGATCGTGGCCAGCTCCCGGTCGCGCCCCGCCAGCATCATCCGGATCATCTGCACGTCGCCGCGGAGCGACCAGGCGGGATGCCCGAAGGTGGCCGGATTGTTCTTCTCGATCAGGAAATGCGCGGGCCAGGCGGTCGAGTATCCGATCAGCGGCAATGCTGCCAGGTACCGCTTGCGCCCCCGTGCCAGACCGTAGGCGCTGACCGCGAGCCCGGTCAGGGTGCCGGTCAGATGCACCCACCGGGTGGCGGCCCTGGAGTGCATCGCCACGTAGTAGGGCCAGAACTCCTCGTAAGAATCGAACTTCTGCTGTGACATACGGGCACCGTAGTGGCTCGGACCGCAACCGGAAACGGCTGATCCGCGTCGGAGAAGTAGAAGCGGACGGCCGGGGCCCACGGGGGTGGTCCCGGCCGTCCGCTTTCCCGCGCCGGCGTCAGTGGCCCGCGACGGAGCTCCGGGCCACCGGGAAGTCGAAATAGGTGTCCGGGAACAGTTCGGGCTTGAAGGTGTAGTGCCACCATTCCTCGGCCAGATTCACGAAACCGACGCCCGTGAGCGTCTTCTTCAGGAATTGCCGATGGGTGCGCTGCTCGCCCCGGATGCGAGGGTCGTCGGTGTGGGAGAGCGTGTCGAAGCAGTCGAAACCGGTTCCCATGTCCACGGAGTTGTCCGGGAACCGCTCGGCCGCGGACGCGTAGCAGGGCACCTGCGGGTCACCCGGCCGGTACGGCGGAGTCGGCGCGGCCGGCAGCCTCACCAGCGTCAGATCGACCGTGCTGCCGCGGCTGTGCCCGGACTTCTCCGCGATGTACCCGTCCGCGAACAGCCGCGTCTTGTCGACCCGGGGGTAGAACTCGCCCTTCATGGTCTCGTCGTCGAGGTCCTTCGCCCAGCGTACGAAGTGGTCCACGGCCCGCTGCGGCCGGTAGCAGTCGTACACCTTCAGCGAGTAGCCCCGGCGCAGCAGCCGGGTCTGCGCGTGGTGCAGCGCCCGGGCCGCGGGCCGGGTCAGGATGCAGAGCGGATCGCGGTAGCCGTCGACCGGGACGCCCATGAAGTTGTGGGCGGTGGGGTAGCGCATCTCCTGGATGATCGTCGGATCCACCGAACTCAGCGCCACGAACTCGTCGGGCGCCTTCGGTCCGGTCCTCGCACCGGCGGCCGGGGCGGTGGCGGTGACGGCTAGCAGGGCGGCGGCAGCGGCCGCCAGGACACGGAAAGCGGAAGCAAGACCTGTCATGAGCACATAATCCAGCAGTACGGGGAAGTCCGCCGGAGGATCCGGTACAGTCCGCGCGTGTCCGCACCCAGGAGCAACCCCGAGAAACCGGCCGAGGACTCGCACTGCGGCAGCTGCGGAGCGCCCTGGACCACAACCGTCACCTGGCCCCGCACCTGCACGGCCTGCGGCAGCACCGCCTACCGCAATCCACTGCCGGTCGCCGTGGCCCTCCTTCCCGTCACCGACCGGGACGGCACCGGCCTCGTGGTGATCACCCGCACCGTCCCGCCCCACCCGGGCGGCCTGGCCCTACCCGGCGGCCACATCGACCACGACGAGGACTGGAAACACGCCGTCGTACGGGAACTGGGCGAGGAGACCGGCATCGCGGCCGACGAACGGGACGTCCGCCTCGCCGACGCCCTCAGCGCCCCGGACGGCCACCTGCTCCTCTTCGGCCTCCTCCCGGAACGCCCGGCGACCGCGCTCCCGCCCTCCCGGCCCACCGACGAGACGGCCGGCTTCCGGCTGCTCCGCACACCCACCGAGCTGGCCTTCCCCCTGCACACCCACGCCGTCCGCACCTGGTTCGACGGCGGCTACCGCTGACCGGCCCGGCGGCCCTGTCACCCACTGCCGACCGGCCCGCCGCTCTGCCGCACACTCGAACCGGCCGGACGGCTCCGCCACTCGCTGCCAACCGGCCCGGCGGCTCCGCCACTCACCGCTGACCGGCCCAACGCACCGCCGCACACTCGAACCGGCTACAGACCACGCACCCGCACCGGATACGCCACCGCCCCCTCCTCATCCTCCCGGCCCTCCCGTTCGACCACCACCCGCCCGTCCACCAGCCGCGACGTGTACCGCTCTACTTCCGCCCGCTCCCAGCCGTCCCCGGCGTCCAGAACCACCAGCCCGCTCCCGCTGCGCCCCGCCGCCGGAGCCCACACCTCCAGCTCCACACCACCGTCCGCACCCCGCACCGGCAGCACCGAACCCGCCCGCGCCAGCACCGGCACCCGCGACAGCGGCGCATCGAGCAACACCTGACCCGGCCCCTCGTACACCTCACCGGTCACCGTGTCGTACCAACGCCCCCGGGGCAGCCGCACCGCCCGGCGATCCGCACCGGGCTCCAGCACCGGAGCCACCAGCAGCGCGTCGCCCAGCAGGAACGCGTCCTCGCACTCCCGCAGCGCCCGGTCCCCGGGCGCACGCCACCACAGCGGCCGCACGTACGGGGCGCCGGTCAGCCCGGCCAGCCGCGACAGCGTCACGAAGTACGGGTGCAGCCGCTCCCGCTCCGCCAGCACCGCCCGCGCGTGCTCCAGCACCCGCGGCCCGAACTCCCACGGCTCCCGCCGCCCCGCGTCGATCGCCGCATGGGTACGGAACAACGGCAGATACGCACCCAGCTGGAACCACCGCAGGTACAGCTCCGGCGACGGCGACCCGTCGAACCCGCCCACATCGGGCCCCGAGTACGGCACCCCGCACAGCCCCAGCCCCAGCACCAGTGCCAACGAGGCCCGCAGCCCCGGCCAGCCGGTCTCCACATCACCGGACCAGGTGCCCCCGTAACGCTGCATCCCCGCCCAGCCGGAACGCGAGAACAGGAACGGACGCTCCTCGGGGCGCAGCCGGCACAGCCCTTCGTACCCGGCCCGCGCCATCGCCAGCGCGTAGACGTTGTGGGCCTCGCGGTGATCACCGCCGCGGCCCTCCAGACAGTGGCGCGCCGACCTCGGCAGCGACGGATCACCGAACGCCGCGAACGACACCGGCTCGTTCATGTCGTGCCACACACCCGAGAACCCCTGCGCCAGCCGCTCCTCGTACAGACCGCCCCACCACTCCCGCACCCGCGGATCGGTGAAGTCCGGGAACACACACTCGCCCGGCCACACCTCCCCGCGCACCAGCCGCCCCCGCGCGTCCCGGACGAAAGCGCCGCGTTCCCCGACCGCCGTCCCCGCGTCGAACACCGCGTCCCCCGGCTCCACCGCGACCGCGGGATCGACGATCGACACCAGCCGCACACCGTCCTCCCGCAACTCCTTCGCCAGGCCCGGCAGATCGGGGAAGCGCTCCCGGTCGACCGTGAACACCCGGTGCTCGTCGTAGTGGTCGATGTCCAGATGCAGTACGGACAACGGCAGCCCGCGCTCCCGGTACCCGGCGACGACCCGCCGCACCTCCCGCTCGCTCCCGAACCCCCACCGGGCGTGCTGCGGACCCAGTGCCCAGGACGGCGGAACCGCCGGAGCACCCGTCAGAGCCGTCCAGCCCTGCAGCACCCGGGCCGGCCTGCCCGCCACCACCCAGCAGCGCAACGGCCCCCCGTCCATCCGTACCTCGCACATCCCGGGCCGGTCATGACGCGAACCCGCCCCCTCCTCGCCCTCGCGCAACGTCACCCGCCCCGACCAGGTGTTGTCGTGGAACACCAGATGAGCCCCCGCGTCACAGACCACGAGCTGCACCGGCATCGTCAGATACAGCGGATCGTCACCCGGACCGAAACGCCCTCCCGGATCGGTGTTCCACAAGCCGTACACACCGTCCCGCAGCCGCGGCCCCGAGGCCCGGCCTCCGAGCCCGAAGAACCGCGCGTCCGCCGGAACCTCGGAACGCTGCACCCACCGGGCACCACCCCCCGCCACCGGCTCCCACCAGCGCGGCGGCAGCTCGCGCCGGAGCACCGCCCCGCCCGGAGTACGCAGCTCCACGGCCCCGTGCCGCGACACCGCGACGGTCAGCCGCTCCGACACCACCTGCCAGCCACCGTCCTTGTCCGGCTCCAGCACGGCCCGCGGATCCGGCTCGGGCGCCGCACCGGGCAGCGCGTACGACGGCAACGGCTCCGCCCCCACCACGAGACCGGGCACCCGCGCCCGCTCCGCACCACGCCGGGGCAGCGCCCGCGCGTCCGCACCGCGGCGCCGCCAGGACGAGCGCACCGAGCGCAGTCCCCGCACCGAACCGACCA
The DNA here is from genome assembly GCF_038448545.1 of Streptomyces sp. CLV115. Classification (NCBI taxonomy): domain Bacteria; kingdom Bacillati; phylum Actinomycetota; class Actinomycetes; order Kitasatosporales; family Streptomycetaceae; genus Streptomyces; species Streptomyces sp. CLV115. The sequence continues at coordinate 5,947 of NZ_JBCEWQ010000119.1, read as the reverse complement.
ACTTCACCGAGCGCACCAGGTCACGACCGTCCATGCAGCTCAGCCTGCCATCCGGCGAGGCGGACGAGGGCCCCGTTCAACTTCCGTTCACCGTGGCCGGACCACATGTCCGGACACACGGGCATGGGTGGGGAACCCTGGTGCGAAAGACGATCACATGGCATCGTCCGTAAAAGCCGTCTCACGCGCACACCCCAGCACGTGTGCGCGGACCCACGCCCATCCCGCGTACCCGTACAGCCAGGGAGCCGCCCCATGACCGCAGCAGCCAACGAAGCCCCCCTCTGGCAGCCCGGCCCCGACCGCATCGCGGCCGCCGCCGTCACCCGCTTCCAGAGCTGGGCGGCCCAGCGCTACGGAGCCCCGGCCGAGGGAGGCTACCCGGCGCTGCACCAGTGGTCCGTCGATGAACTCGACACCTTCTGGCAGGCCGTCGCCGACTGGTTCGACGTACGGTTCTCCACCCCGTACGAGACCGTCATCGCCGACCGCACCATGCCCGGCGCCCAGTGGTTCCCCGGCGCCACCCTCAACTACGCCGAGCACGCGCTGCGCACCGCCGAGGACCCCCTGCGCGCGGACGCCCCCGCCCTGCTCCACGTCGACGAGACCCACACCCAGATCCCCGTCTCCTGGTCCGAGCTCCGCCGCCGGGTCGGCTCGCTCGCCGCCGAACTCCGCGCCCTCGGCGTCACCCCCGGCGACCGGATCAGCGGCTACCTCCCCAACATTCCCGAGGCTGTCGTCGCCCTCCTCGCCACCGCCGCCGTCGGAGGCGTCTGGACGTCCTGCGCCCCGGACTTCGGCGCCCGCAGCGTCCTCGACCGCTTCCAGCAGGTCGAACCCGTGGTCCTCTTCGCGGTCGACGGCTACCGCTACGGCGGCAAGGAACACCACCGCGCCGACACCGTCGCCGAACTGCGCCGCGAACTCCCCACCCTGCGCGCCGTCGTCCACATCCCGCTGCTGGGCACCGAGGCCCCCGAGGGCGCCCTCGAATGGTCCGCCCTCACGTCCGCCGACACCGAGCCGGTCTTCGAACAGGTCCCCTTCGACCACCCGCTCTGGGTGCTCTACTCCTCCGGCACCACCGGGCTCCCCAAGGCGATCGTCCAGTCCCAGGGCGGCATCCTGCTGGAACACTTCAAGCAGGTCGGCCTGCACTGCGACCTCGGCCCCGAGGACCGCTTCTTCTGGTACACCTCCACCGGCTGGATGATGTGGAACTTCCTCGTCTCCGGCCTCCTCACCGGAACCACCCTCGTGCTGTACGACGGAAGCCCCGGATACCCCGACGTCAGCGCCCAGTGGCGCGTCGCCGAACAGACCGGAGCGACCCTCTTCGGCACCTCGGCCGCCTATGTCATGGCCTGCCGCAAGGCCGGTATCCACCCCGGCCGCGACCTCGATCTCTCGCGCGTCCAGTGCGTCGCCACCACCGGCTCCCCGCTCCCGCCCGACGGCTTCCGCTGGCTCCACGACGAGATCGACGCCGACCTGTGGATCGCCTCCGTCAGTGGCGGCACCGACGTCTGCAGCTGCTTCGCCGGCGCGGTCCCCACCCTCCCCGTACACATCGGCGAACTCCAGGCCGCCTGCCTCGGCACCGACCTCCGCTCCTGGGACCCCGCGGGCGAGCCGCTCGTCGACGAGGTCGGCGAGCTCGTCGTCACCGCACCCATGCCCTCCATGCCCATCCGGTTCTGGAACGACCCCGACGGCAGCAGGTACCGCGACAGCTACTTCGACATGTACCCCGGTGTCTGGCGCCACGGCGACTGGATCACCATCACCGGACACGGCTCGGTCGTCATCCACGGCCGCTCCGACTCCACCCTCAACCGCCAGGGCGTAAGGATGGGCTCCGCCGACATCTACGAGGCGGTCGAACGGCTCCCCGAGATCCGTGAATCCCTCGTCATCGGCCTCGAAGAGCCGGACGGCGGTTACTGGATGCCGCTCTTCGTCCACCTCGCCGACGGTGCGCGGCTCGACGACGCGCTGCGCGACAGCATCAAGCGGACCATCCGGGAGAACCTCTCCCCGCGCCACGTCCCGGACGAGGTCATCGAGGTCCCCGGAATCCCGCACACCCTCACCGGCAAGCGCATCGAAGTCCCGGTCAAACGAATCCTGCAGGGCACGGCCCTCACCAAGGCGGTCAACCCCGGCTCGATCGACAACGTCGAACTCCTCCACTTCTACGAGGACCTCGCCCGCAAGCGTCACTGACCGTCTCCGGGCGCCCCGTTGTCAGTGCCTCTGATTACTCTGAGTGAGCAATGATCGACAGTGCACTTGGGGGAGTCATGGCGCACATCAGGAACACCGGGGACAGCAGGCACGGCAGGCCCGGCGGGTACCGCCGGTCCGGCACAACCATGCGACGCACGCTGCGCCGCGAAGCACCCAGCACCATCGGCCTGCTGGCCGACGAGCAGGACTTCGCGGCGATGCGGCGCTACCGCACCTTCACCTTCGACGACCACACCGTCTATCTCCAGCAGGTCGAAGTCCTGCTGAGGTCCCTCTCCGCACAGGGCGTGCACGCCACGGTCGCGCTCTTCGACCCCGAGGAGTACGCGGAGTACTGCGCCGAATCGGGACTCGCTCCCGACGCCCCGGCCAGCCGCAGCCGCTTCACTGCCGAGATCGCCTCGGCCGGCGCCACCGTCGCGTACGCCGGACAACCCATCGACACCCTGATCCCGCTCCTGGTCAGCCGGGCCGTCCGCCGGGCCACCTGGGAGTACGCCACGGTGATCCTGGCCGGCCTCGGCGAATGCGCGGACTGCGGCAAGGACGTCGGCCAGGCCGCCTTCGACCGGGCCTCGCACCTGCTGCTCCGCATGCTGGAGACGGCCGGCCAGGGCACCCACCACCTGGTCTGCAGCACTCCCACCGACAACGAGAACCTGCTCGCCGTCCTGCACACCGCAAGGGACAGCACCGGGCCGGCCCGGCTCGAAACGCAGGAGGGGGCGGAGTTCGTCACGGTGCTCGCCGTGGGCATCGCCCTCGAAAGGCCCGGGGGAGTCGTGCTCCGGACGAGCCGCCCCGGCGCCCAGGACCGGGTGCACGGCTGGCGCCTGGCCCGCGGCGACCTGGCCCCGCTCAGCGCCGGTGAGGTCTTCAGCGCCTACTGCACCGACGCCGACACCGGCGAACCGGTCGCCCCGGAGTCGAACGTGGAGTACTGCGCCGGCTTCGACCTGGGCGCGGACGAACCGGAGTCGCACCACTGACAGGCCGAAGGGGCTTCCCCGCCACCACAGGCGGGGAAGCCCCTTCACCCAACTACGCCGCGGGACTACTCGCCCGACAGCACCGCCTGAGCCGCGACCCGCGCCTCCTCGGCGGAGTCCGCCGCACGAGCGGCGGAAGCGGCACGCTCGCACTGCGCGAGCGTGTACTTCGCCAGCGTGGCGCGGACATAAGGAATGGACGCGGCCCCCATCGACAGCGACGTCACACCCAGCCCCGTCAGGACACAGGCCAGCAGCGGATCGGAGGCGGCCTCACCACAGACCCCACAGCTCTTGCCCTCGGCCCTCGCGGCCTCCGCCGACAGCGCGACCAGATCGAGCAGTGCCGGCTGCCACGGGTCCTGCAACCGCGACACCGCTCCCACCTGACGGTCGGCGGCAAAGGTGTACTGCGCCAGGTCGTTGGTCCCCAGCGAGAGGAACTCCACCTCCCGCAGGATCGAACGCGCCCGCAGCGCGGCGGACGGAATCTCCACCATCGCACCGAACTTCGCCTGCAGACCGGCCTCACGGCAGGCATCGGCGAAGGCCTTGGCATCCGCACGGTCCGCCACCATCGGCGCCATGACCTCAAGGTGGACCGGCAGTCCCTGGGCCGCCTTCGACAGCGCGGTCAACTGGGTACGCAGCACATCGGGGTGGTCCAGCAGACTCCGCAGCCCGCGCACACCCAGCGCCGGGTTCGGCTCGTCCGCCGGAGTCAGGAAGTCCAGCGGCTTGTCGGCCCCGGCATCCAGCACCCGTACGACGACACGCCCCTCGGGGAACGCCTCCAGCACCGCGCGGTACGCGGCGACCTGCTTCTCCTCGGACGGCGCCTGCTTGCTGTCGTCGAGGAACAGGAACTCGGTACGGAACAGCCCAACGCCCTCCGCACCGGCCTCGACCGCCGCCGGTACGTCGCCGGGCCCGCCGACGTTGGCGAGCAGCGGGACCTTGTGACCGTCGGAGGTCGCACCCGGCCCCGACGTGGCAGACAGTGCGGCCTTGCGCGCGGCGGCGGCACTCTCCATCTCCGCACGCTTCTCGGCACTCGGCTCGACGAAGATCTCACCGGTGCTGCCGTCCACGGCGATGACCGTGCCCTCGGCCAGCTCACCGGCACCGGGGAGCGCCACGACGGCGGGCACCCCGAGCGCCCGCGCGAGAATCGCGCTGTGACTGGTGGGCCCGCCCTCCTCGGTCACGAAGCCGAGCACCAGAGCCGGGTCGAGCAGCGCGGTGTCGGCGGGCGCCAGGTCCCGAGCGATCAGTACATAGGGCTCGTCGCTGTCCGGCACACCGGGCATCGGCACCCCGAGCAGCCGGGCCACGATCCTGTTGCGTACGTCATCGAGGTCGGCGACGCGCCCCGCCAGGTACTCCCCGGCGTTGGCGAGCAGCGCCCGGTACGCGGCGAACGCGTCGTAGACACCACGCTCGGCGGTGCTGCCGACGGCGATACGCCGTTCCACGTCCGCCATCAGCTCCGGGTCCTGGGCCATCATGGCCTGGGCCTCAAGTACGTGCTGAGCCTCGCCACCGGCCAGATTGCCGCGCGCGATCAGGTCGGCCGCCACGGCCTCCACGGCCTGCCGGGCGCGCCCCTGTTCGCGCTCGGCCTCCTCGGCGGGGATCTGCTTGGCCGGCGGTTCGAGCACCGCCGTACCCATATGACGCACCTCGCCGATCGCCACCCCGTGGCTCACGCCGACGCCTCGCAGCGTTGTCTCCATGTCACCCGTCTCCGGTCGTGCGGCGGCCGGTGCCTCCGCGGTGGATATCCAGTCGGCTGTCATCGAGCCGGGCTCGTCACTGCCAGCCGAACAAGGTGTCGCCGACCTTCACGTCGCCGTCCTCGCGGACGTCGGAGAGGGATTCGGCGGTGGCTTCCAATGCGACGACCGGGCACACGGGCGACTTGCCGGCCGCCTCGACGGCTGCGGGGTCCCAGCGCACGATGCCCTGGCCACGCGTGACCGTGTCCCCCTTGTTCACGAGCAGCTCGAATCCCTCGCCGTTGAGCTGAACGGTGTCGATGCCGAGGTGCGTGAGCACCCCGTGCCCGGACCCGTCCACGACGACGAAGGCGTGCGGGTGGAGGGAGACGATGATGCCGTCGACCGGCGACACCGCCTCGGAAGGCTCGCGCACGGGATCGATGGCGGTTCCAGGACCCACCATCGCGCCGGAGAAGACCGGATCCGGTACCGCGGCGAGCCCGATGGCACGTCCGGCAAGAGGGGACGTCACAGTGGTCATGGGGAACCTCCCAGGGGTGGAGCTTGATCGGCGCCGTCACAGCCTGCGGGCGACGGCGTGCTGCTCAGCAGCGTAAGACATAGGAAGTCCCGGTTCCGCCCGAGTCCTGGCGGTTCGCGGCCCTAGAGGCATACCGGAAGGGATTTGCCTCGCCTCTCGGCGGCCTGTACTGTCGTACTCCTGCCTGGCCCCAACGCGACTTTGAGTCGGGGGTCGGCGGCGACTTTTAAGCCCTGACTCTAACCCGGCCTCGGCACCTGCATGCCTGCAGGGGCTGGTCAAGGAAAGCGAAAAGAGCTGATAGAGTCGGACTCGCCGGAAAGGGAAACGCGAAAGCGAAGAACTGGAAAGCGAAAAAGCAGGATCCCGCTTCGACCGGGAATCGGACACGAAAGAGTCTGATAGAGTCGGAAACGCAAGACCGAAGGGAAAAGCCCGGA
>NZ_JBCEWQ010000118.1:0-27337 GCF_038448545.1 Streptomyces sp. CLV115 | reverse complement strand
CTACGAGGGGCTGGCGGACGGTCAGGGGCGGGCGGTCCGGCGCCGGTGCCCACCGGTCGCGGGAGCCGCCCATCGGCCGGAGGATTGCCGGATGCCCCGGAGTGCGGCGCCGACCGCCCCCGGGGAACCCCCGGGAACGTCCTCGCGGACGGTCCCGGGGCCGTGCAGCGGATCCGGAAGACTCCGGGAAGGACAGCGACATGACCGAGTCAGCACGCGAGGGCATCGACATCACCCGCATCCTCGACGCCCCGCCGGAGAAGGTCTTCGCGGCCTGGACGACGCCCGAGCACTTCGCGGCCTGGTACGGCGGCGACGCCGAGGTGCCGCTCGACCGGGTGTCGATGGACGTCAGGCCGGGCGGAGCCTGGAGTCTGGTCATCGTGGTGCCGGGCACCGAGATGCCGTTCCACGGGGTCTACCGGGAGGTGGTGGCCCCCGAGAAGCTGGTGTTCAGCCTGAAGGACGCCACCGCGCCCGCCGACGCCGAGGGCGAGACCGTCACCGCCACCTTCACCGAGCGCCGCGGCGGGACCACCGAGATGGTCTTCCAGCAGCGCGGCGGCAACCTCACGGCCGAGCAGTACGCGGCAGCCGAGGACGGCTGGGAGGCCTTCTTCGACGCGCTCGTGGCCCGGCTCGCGTCCTTCTGAGCCCGGCCTACGGCCTCGCCGACAGCCGGGCCAGCGCCGCCGGGGCCTCGTCCACCGTGTCCACGAGCGCGATCCGGGGCTCCATCGCCCGGCCTGCGGCCAGCGCGCGCAGCAGCGGCCAGGCGGGCAGGGCGCGTGTCCAGTGGGCGCGGCCGACCAGAACCATCGGGGTCGGAGCGCCGAGCGAGCCGTAGTAGTTCGGCGTCGCGTTGCCGAAGATCTCCTGTACAGTGCCGGCCGCGCCGGGCAGGAAGACCACGCCCGCCGTGGAGCGGCTGAGCAGTCCGTCCTCGCGCAGCGCGTTGGCGAAGTACTTGGCGATGCGTTCCGCGAACGGGTTCGGCGGCTCGTGCCCGTAGAACCAGGTCGGGATCGAGACGGAGCCGCCGCCGCCCGGCAGGCGCCGGCGCACGTCGAAGGCGGCCAGTGCCCAGTCGGTGACCGACGGGGTGAACGAGGGGGCCGCGGCCAGCAGCGCGCAGGCCTCGTCCAGCACGGGATCGGGATGCGGCGCCAGGTACGCCCCGAGGTTCGCGGCCTCCATCGCGCCGGGGCCACCACCGGTGGCCACCGTCAGACCGTTCCGGGCCAGGGTCCGTCCCAGCCGGGCCGCGGCCGCGTACGGGGCGCTGCCGCGGGCCGTCGCGTGGCCGCCCATCACCCCGACCACGGCGGCGCCGGTGAGGAGCTCGTCCAGCGCGTCGGAGACCGCGTCGTCGTGCAGCGCCCGGAGCATCGAGGCGAAGGTGTCGCCGTTCGCCCGGGTCTGCTGGAACCAGCGGTACGCGCGGGCGTCGGGCGTCGCCGCGTAACCGCCGTCCGCCAGCCCCTCGTAGAGCGCGTCGGGGGTGTAGAGCAGGCCGCGGTACGGATCGAAGGGGAGCCCCGGCACCGGCGGGAAGACGAACGCGCCGTCGGCCCGCACCTTCGCCGCCGCCTCCGGCTCCATCCGGCAGCCGAGGAAGACGGCGCCGGCCGTGTCGGCGGCCAGCAGCGCGGCGCCGCGGTCCGTCAGGTCGACGGACTGCACCCGGTGCCCGGCCAGCGACCCCGAGACGACCGCCGCGTCGAATGCGGGGAGCGAGTCGATCTCGGGGCCGGGCGGGGAACTGGTTTCGTCCGGATTGTCCACGATGTCATGCTACGTAGCCGCCGGGTGCGGGTGCGGGTGCCCGGCCCGCGGCGCGCGTCCTCAGACCGTCAGCGGCAGTGCGGCCAGCTCCGCGATCAGCCAGGTCAGCGGGGCGAAGACGATCAGCAGTGCGGCGGCGCGCAGGGCCGTCGCGGCCCGCAGCGCCGATACCGGGGCGCCGAGCCGCAGCAGGGCCTGCGCCGTCTGCTCGCGGGCCTGCCTGGCCTCCAGCGCCGAGGTCAGCAGCGTCGCCGTCGTGCAGCCGAGCACGAGGACCGCGCCCAGTACCGTCAGCGGTCCGAGCGGGCGGGCCGCCGTCCCGTACAGCGCGTAGGCGGCGACCGCCGCGGCCAGCACCGCGCAGAACACACCGAGCGGGCGGCCGATCCGCCGCGACTCGTCCATCAGCACCCGGCCGGCCAGCAGCCGTACGGCGCCGGGGCGCGCCGCCTGGAGCAGCCGCCCGCACAGATGGGCCAGCCCCGGGCCCGCCACGGCAAGCCCGGCCGCGGTCAGTGTCCATCCCGCCAGCACTCCGGCCGGGGTGGCGTCGAGCCTGCCGGGCAGCGGGAGCAGGCTGCGGCCGTCGCCCCGGCTCATGTACGCCTCGACGGCGAGGCCGGCCGCGGTCAGCGCCACGCCCCACGGCAGCCCCGTGGGCGGTGCCGCGGGACCGGGCGCCTCCGGCTCCGTCAGGACCTCCGAGTCCGCCGGGGCCGCCGTGGACACCGGTTCGGCGCGCAGCGCGAACGCGCTCGCCGTCGCCGCGGTCAGTGGGACCAGGGCCAGCAGCACCGTCGCGGCGGCGAGCGGCAGCGGGGCCTCGGCGTCGAGCAGCCCGGCCGCCGCGCCGTCGAACGGCAGCCCGGACAGGTCACCGCGCAGATGCAGATAGAACAGCAGCGCCACCATCGAGCCGAGCGTGCAGGAGACGGCGGTGGAGACCGCGGCGAGCACCGCGAGCCGGACCGGCCCGAGGCCCACGGCGGACAGTCCGGAGCGTGGCCGGGTGCTCGGGTCGGTGCGCGCGACCGCGACCGCGAACTGGACGGTGGCGGCGAACGGCACGACGCACCAGAGCAGGCGCAGCACGGCCCCGGTGGAGTGCGCCGGATGCCCCGAGGCGTAACCGAGGGCGCACAGCAGCAGGAAGCCGACGCCGGCGGAGGCGGCGGCGACCAGCAGCCGCCGCAGCAGGACCAGCGGATGGGAACCCCGGGCTAGACGGAGAGCGAGCACGCCGCGCGGCCTTCCGTATCGGACACGGCGGGCAGGGCGACGGTGGCGACGCGGCGGCCGTCCAGCAGCGGGACCGTGCGGTCGGCCAGGGCGGCGATCTCCGCGTCGTGGGTGGCGAGCACGATCGTGATGCCGTGCGAACGGGCCGCGCTGGTGAGGGTGCGCAGCACATGCGTCCGGTCGCTGCGGTGCAGGGTCGCGGTCGGCTCGTCGGCGAAGATCACCGTGGGGGCGCCCGCCAGGGCGCGGGCCACGGCGATCCGCTGGCGCTGCCCCTGGAGCAGGGTGTGCGGTCGCTGCCTGGCGCAGGTGCCGATGTCGAGCCGCTCCAGCCACTCCAGGGCGGTCTTCTTCGCCTCCCGGTGCGAGGCGCCGCGCAGCAGCAGCGGAAGGGCGGTGTTCTCCCAGGTGTTCAGCTCGGGCACCAGCTGGGGCTCGGGTGCGATCCAGCCGAACCGGTCGCGGCGCAGCCGTTCGCGCAGCCGGGGGCCCATGGTGTGGACGGGGACGCTGTTGAACCACACCTCGCCCTGCTCGGGCACCAACTGGCCGGACAGGCAGTGCAGCAGGGTGGTCTTGCCGCAGCCCCGGGGGCCGGTCACGGCGAGGATCTCGCCGTCGCGGACGCCCAGGGAGACGCCGCCGAGCGCGGGGGAGCCGTTGTGGGAATGGTGCAGGGAGCGCGCCCAGATCACGTCGTTGTCCGGCGGGGCCACCATGGCGTACACCTCGGTTCAGATCGTAATTCCCGTCCCCCGTACGGGGGAACGAAGCCAGGGCCGATCGGTCACTCGGCACCGTAGGGATTCGAACCGCGGTGAGCGCACAGCACACGGCCCGGATGCGCCCCTTCCCACTCGAATGGGCGCATCCGGGCCGTGTGGACCGCATGAGGATGACGGCTGGAAGCCGGTCGAACAGTGGTCAAGCGATGGTCAAGCGAGGGGGCCGTTCGGCCGGTGGCCGGTCCGTGGTCGGCCGGCCGGCCGTCGTGCCGGTCAGAGCTTGGTCCACGCCTCCGTGAGGACGGTGCGCAGGATGCCCTCGATCTCGTCGAACGTCGACTGGTCGGAGACCAGCGGCGGCGCGAGCTGGACGACCGGGTCGCCGCGGTCGTCGGCCCGGCAGTACAGGCCGTTGTCGTACAGCGCCTTGGAGAGGAAGCCGTACAGGACGCGCTCGGTCTCCTCGTCGGTGAAGGTCTCCTTGGTGGCCTTGTCCTTGACCAGCTCGATGCCGTAGAAGAAGCCGTTGCCGCGGACGTCGCCGACGATCGGCAGGTCGAGCAGCTTCTGCAGCGTCGTGAAGAAGGCGTTCTCGTTGTCCAGGACGTGCTGGTTGAGGCCCTCGCGCTCGAAGATGTCGAGGTTGGCGAGGCCGACCGCGGCGGAGACCGGGTGGCCACCGAAGGTGTAGCCGTGCAGGAAGGTGTTGTCACCCTCGTAGAACGGCGCGGCGATGCGGTCCGAGACGATGCAGGCACCGATCGGGGAGTAGCCCGAGGTCATGCCCTTGGCGCAGGTGATCATGTCCGGCACGTAGCCGAACTTGTCGCAGGCGAACATCGTGCCGAGCCGGCCGAAGGCGCAGATGACCTCGTCGGAGACGAGCAGCACGTCGTACTTGTCGCAGATCTCGCGCACGCGCTGGAAGTAGCCGGGCGGCGGCGGGAAGCAGCCACCGGCGTTCTGCACCGGCTCCAGGAAGACCGCGGCGACGGTCTCCGGGCCCTCGAAGAGGATCTCCTGCTCGATCTGGTCGGCGGCCCAGCGGCCGAAGGCCTCGGGGTCGTCGCCGTGGATCGGGGCGCGGTAGATGTTGGTGTTCGGCACCTTGTGCGCGCCGGGGACCAGCGGCTCGAAGGGGGCCTTCAGGGCCGGCAGACCGGTGATGGACAGGGCGCCCTGCGGGGTTCCGTGGTAGGCGACCGCACGCGAGATGACCTTGTACTTGGTCGGCTTGCCCTGGAGCTTGAAGTACTGCTTGGCCAGCTTCCAGGCGGTCTCGACGGCCTCGCCGCCACCGGTGGTGAAGAAGACCTTGTTGAGGTCGCCCGGCGCGTAGTCGGCCAGGCGCTCGGCCAGCTCGACGGCCTTCGGGTGGGCGTAGGACCACACCGGGAAGAAGCCCAGCTCCTGGCCCTGCTTGTACGCCGCCTCGGCGAGCTCGTGACGGCCGTGACCGGCGTTGACCACGAACAGGCCGGACAGGCCGTCCAGGTAACGCTTGCCCTGGTCGTCGAAGATGTAGGTGCCCTCGCCACGCACGATGGTGGGAACGGGCGCGGTCTCGTAGTCCGACATGCGGGTGAAGTGCATCCACAGGTGGTCGTACGCGGTTCGGCTGAGGTCCTTGCTCACGGCTATCGGGTTCCCCACATATAGGTCTGCTTCTTGAGCTTCAGGTACACGAAGCTCTCGGTGGAGCGCACGCCGGGGAGGGCCCGGATGCGTTTGTTGATCGTTTCCAGCAGGTGGTCGTCGTCCTCGCAGACGATCTCCACCATCAGGTCGAAGGAGCCCGCGGTCATCACCACGTACTCGCACTCGGCCATGGCCGACAGCGCCTCGGCCACGGGGTCGAGGTCGCCCTCGACGTTGATGCCCACCATCGCCTGCCGCCGGAATCCCACGGTGAGGGGATCGGTGACGGCGACGATCTGCATCACGCCCTGATCGAGAAGCTTCTGGACGCGCTGTCGCACGGCCGCCTCGGAGAGGCCGACGGCCTTGCCGATCGCGGCGTACGGACGGCGTCCGTCCTCCTGGAGCTGCTCGATGATTGCGAGGGAGACGGCATCGACCGCTGGTGACGATCCGTTCCCGGTCCTGGAGTCTGCGCTGCGACTGGCCACGCATCCACTCTGCACCGGGACTCGTCTGTCTGGCAACCCCAGATCAATGAAATTCGTTGTTTGAGGGTGCGGATCTAACTGAATCCGAAGTTCACGGCGGTTGGGCATGTCGAAAGCGACACCTGAGCGACTACCCTGGGCATCTCACCCATTGGACGTGTCGACAGGAGGGGTGGTTGTGACCACCGAGGTGCGCCGTCTGCGCAACTACATCAACGGAGAATTCCGGGACGCCGCTGACGGGCGGACCATCGATGTGATCAACCCGGTCACGGAAGAGGTCTACGCGACCTCGCCGCTCTCCGGGCAGGCCGATGTCGATGCCGCGATGGACGCCGCCGCGGCCGCTTTCCCCGCCTGGCGCGACGCCACGCCCGCCGAGCGCCAGAAGGCCCTGCTGAAGATCGCGGACGCCTTCGAGGAGCGTGCCGAGGACCTCATCGCCGCCGAGTCGGAGAACACGGGCAAGCCGCTCGAACTGACCCGTACCGAAGAGATCCCGCCGATGGTGGACCAGATCCGCTTCTTCGCGGGCGCGGCACGGCTGCTCGAAGGCCGCTCGGCCGGCGAGTACATGGAGGGCCTGACCTCCATCGTCCGGCGTGAGCCGGTCGGCGTCTGCGCGCAGGTCGCGCCGTGGAACTACCCGATGATGATGGCCGTCTGGAAGTTCGCCCCGGCGCTTGCCGCGGGCAACACCGTCGTCATCAAGCCGTCCGACACCACCCCGGCGTCGACCGTGCTGATCGCCGAGATCATCGGCCAGATCCTGCCCAAGGGCGTCTTCAACGTCATCTGCGGCGACCGGGACACCGGCCGCGCGATGGTCGAGCACCCGACCCCGGCGATGGCCTCCATCACCGGCTCGGTCCGGGCCGGCATGCAGGTCGCCGAGTCCGCCTCCAAGGACGTCAAGCGGGTCCACCTGGAGCTCGGTGGCAAGGCCCCGGTCGTCGTGTTCGAGGACACCGACATCGCCAAGGCCGTCGAGGGCATCTCCGCCGCGGGCTACTTCAACGCCGGCCAGGACTGCACCGCCGCGACCCGCGTCCTGGTCCACGAGTCCATCCACGACGAGTTCGTCACCGCGCTCGCCAAGGCCGCCGCCGACACCAAGACGGGGCAGCCGGACGACGAGGACGTGCTCTACGGCCCGCTCAACAACGCCAACCAGCTGAAGCAGGTCAGCGGCTTCATCGAGCGGCTCCCCGCCCACGCCAAGGTCGAGGCGGGCGGCCACCGGGTCGGCGAAAAGGGCTACTTCTACGCCCCGACCGTCGTCTCCGGCCTCAAGCAGGACGACGAGATCGTCCAGAACGAGGTCTTCGGCCCGGTCATCACCGTCCAGAAGTTCACCGACGAGGCCCAGGCCGTGGAGTACGCCAACGGCGTCGAGTACGCCCTGGCCTCCTCGGTGTGGACCAAGGACCACTCCCGCGCCATGCGGATGTCCAAGAACCTCGACTTCGGCTGTGTGTGGATCAACACCCACATCCCGCTCGTCGCCGAGATGCCGCACGGCGGTTTCAAGAAGTCCGGCTACGGCAAGGACCTCTCCGCCTACGGCTTCGAGGACTACACCCGCATCAAGCACGTCATGACCTCGCTCGACGGCTGATATCCCGTCAGCAGGCAGGCCACGGCCCCGGGCTCCCCGCCCGGGGCCGTGCCCGTTCGGGGTGTCGGCCCGTTCCCCGGTATCGACAGGGTGTGCGGACGGAACGGGTGCCGCTGGACGGTTGGTCCATTGTCCGGGCCGCCGGCCGACCGGCATCCTGCGCAGGTGCGAGCAACCCCGAAGAACCCCATGTCCCGCCGGTCCCTGCTGCGCGCCTTCGGAGCCACGGCGGCCGGTGTCACGCTGGCCGGCTGTGGAGTGCCCGCCGCCTATGTGGAGCCCGGTGACCGGGCCGGGCGCGACACCTCGGCGAGCGATCACGCCCTGCACTTCGCGAACTGGCCCCTGTACATCGACACCGACGACGAGGACGAGTCGAAGCGGCCCACCCTCGACGCCTTCGGCAGGCGGACCGGGATCTCCGTCACGTACACCGAGGAGATCAACGACAACGACGAGTTCTTCGGGAAGATCAGCCCGGCGCTGATGAACCACCAGGAGACCGGCCGGGACCTGATCGTCATCAGCGACTGGATGTCCGCCCGGTTCGTACGGCTGGGCTGGGTGCAGGAGATGGACCGGGCCAAGCAGCCGAACGTCGCCAAGTACCTGGATCCGCAGCTGCGCTCGCCCGCCTTCGACAAGGGCCGGCTGCACAGCATTCCCTGGCAGTCCGGGATCACCGGCATCGCCTACAACCGCAAGAGGCTCGGCCGCGAGATCAAGCACCTGAGCGATCTGTGGGCGGACGACCTGCGCGGCAAGGTGACACTGATGTCCGGGCTCGACGAGTCCTTCGCCCTGCTGATGCAGGGCAACGGCGTCGACGTCACCCGCTGGCGGCCGGACGACTTCTACCGGGTGTGCGACCAGGTCGAGAAGCTGGTGAGGAAGCGGCACATCCGCCGCTTCACCGGCAACGACTACATCAAGGACCTGTCCACCGGCGATGTGCTCGCCTGCCAGGCCTACTCCGGCGACGTCATCCAGCTCCAGGCCGACAACCCGGAGATCGAGTTCGTGGTTCCCGAGGAGGGGGCCGAGCTCTGGTCGGAATCGATGATGATCCCCAACCTCGCACGCCACAAGCGCAACGCGGAGCGGCTCATCGACTACTACTACGAGCCGGAGGTCGCCGCCGAGCTGGCGACCTGGGTCAACTACGTCTGCCCCGTCCCGGCCGCCCGCGAGGTGCTGGCCTCGTCCAAGGACGAGGAGACCGCGGCACTTGCCGAGGACCCGCTGATCTTCCCCGACGACGCGATGCGCAAACGGCTCGCGATCGCCCGCGACGTCACCTCCGAGGAACGCACCGAGTTCGCGAAGAAGTGGAACGCCATCGTCGGGCTGTGAGCCGTGCCGGAGACGTGCCAGGGGGTTGCCAGGGGGTTGCCAGGGGTGGCGAAAAGGGCCGGTGAATCCGGGCGTACGCTGCGGACATGAGCGAGCGAAGAGCCGTGCTGAGGCGCATACGCGTGTGGTTGGTCGTGTTCATCGTCTGTCTGGTGCTGAGCGGGCTGACCGCCTTTCCGCTCGTCCATGAACTCCACTGGGCCGAGGACCTGCTGAGGTCCTCGGCCTCTCCCGTTCCGGAGCACTTCCCGGCGCTGATGGAGTGGATCACCAAGGTCCGCACCGGCCTCGACGAGGCCGACGCGAAGTACCCCTTCGTGCTGTACGGCACGGACTGGCTGGCCTTCGCGCACCTGGTCATCGCGGTCGCCTTCTACGGCCCCTACCGCGACCCGGTCCGCAACATCTGGGTCATCGAATTCGGCATGATCGCCTGCGCCGGGATCATCCCGCTCGCGCTGATCTGCGGGCCCGTCCGCGGCATCCCCTTCTGGTGGTCCGTCATCGACATGTCGTTCGGGGTCTTCGGGGTGATCCCGCTGCTCGTGGTGCGCCGCATGATCAAGCGGCTGGAGGCGCTGGAGCGGACACCGCTGCCGGAGTCCGCCGCGACGGCCGCGCCGGCGCTCTGAGTCATCCGGCCGACGGGGCGCCGAAGGCGGCCACGACTATGTCCAGCGCCGTGGGATTCATGCCTTCCCCCTTCGCGTCCGTCGAGTTGACGCTGTAGACGAGGGTCCGGGAGAGATCACGGGTGGCCGCGACGGCCGTGTTGTAGCCCCAGCGGCCGCCCGTCTTGCCCCAGACCTCGCGTCCGCCCAGCCGCATCACCGAGAGACCCGCGCTGTACGCGGCGGGCTCGCCCGTGCCGTACTCGCGCACCGAGGGGTCGGGCAGCGTGAACATCTCCCGGAGCAGCGGACCGCGCACCACCCGCCCGCCGAACAGCGCCCGGGTGAAACGCTCCAGGTCGGCGGTGGTCGAGATCAGGTCTCCCGCAGCCCAGGCGTCCGTCGCCCCCCACACCGTCACATCGCGCAGCTCGCCCGTGCCGAAGAGCTGGTAGCCGCGGTTGTGAGGTCCGCGGATCGCCGGGTCGGTGCCGGGGAAGTACGTGTCCTTCAGGTGCAGGGGCTCCAGGACGCGCCGGGAGACCTGCGAGGCGTACGTGTCGCCCGTGACCCGCTCGATCAGCAGGCCCGCCACGGTGTAGCCGATGTTGGCGTAGTGCTGCTGGGTGCCGGGCACGAAGTCCGGCTTCCGGGAGGTGGCTTCGCGCACGGTCCGCACCGGGTCGTGCAGGTCGAAGCGGTGCGCGTACGCGTCGTCCGGGCCGCCGCCGGAGCCGACGGACGGGATGCCGCTCGTGTGGTTCAGCAACTGGCGCACCGTGACGCCCTCGTACGCCGCCGGGACCAGATCCGGCAGATAGTGCCGGACCGGGCGGTCCAGGCCGAGCCTGCCCTCCCCGGCCAGTTGCAGCACGACGGCCGCCGTGAAGACCTTGGTCACCGAGCCGGCCCGGAAGCGGCCGTCCGGGTCCGCCGGCCGGCCGGAGGCCAGGTCGTGGACGCCGGCGGTGCCCCGCCAGTCGCCCCCGGAGCCCGAGACCCGCACCAGCGCGGCCGTGGCGTCGTCCTTCGGGAGCCCCTGGATCGCGGCGCGCAGGGCCCCGGCGTCCGGGGCCCGCCCGGTGGCTTCCCGCTGGGCGAACTGGCCTGCGGCCGTGCGGGCATCGGTACCGGCCGCCGCCAGGGCCGGCGAGGCGGGGCCCGTGACGAGGCCGAGGACGAGCGCGGCTGCGAGGGCGGTGCTGGACATGCGGACGTTCATGACGGGTGCCTCCCGGGCGTGGAATCCTCAACTGTTGACGGAATCCATCCTGTTGACCGGGCCGCCCGGACGGATCCCCCGTCCGGGGGTTTGCCGGAGGGAGAACGGCTCCCTCGCGCGGGGGAGCCGGACGCCGGACCTCCCTCCGGCGGGGGAGCCACGGCCGGCGGGGGAGTCGCGGACGGCCGGGACGCCGAGGCCGAAGAAGGAGCCGCGACCGAAGTAGGAGCCGAGGTCGAAGAAGGAGCCGGGGCCGGCGAAGGAGTCACGACGCCGCACTCGTACGCGCAGATCACCGCCTGGATCCGGTCGCGCAGCCCCAGCTTGGACAGCACATTGCCGACATGGGTCTTCACCGTGTGCTCGCTGACGACCAGCGCCGCCGCGATCTCCGCGTTCGACAGCCCGCGGGCCAGGTGCAGCAGCGTCTCGCGCTCCCGCGCGGTCAGTACGTCCAGGCGTGCCGACGGTGCCACGGCCGCGGCCGGCGGGCGCGAGGTGTACTCGGCGATCAGCCGCCGTGCCACCGAAGGAGCCAGCAACGAGTCCCCGGCGGCCACCACCCGTACCGCGTGCACCAGGTCGTCGCGGCGGACGTCCTTGAGCAGGAAGCCGCTCGCGCCCGCGTGCAGCGCCTCGTAGACGTACTCGTCGGAGTCGAAGGTGGTCAGCATGACCGTCCGGCAGCCGCTCCCGGCGCTGATGCTGCGGCAGGCCTCGATGCCGTCCGTGCCGGGCATCCGGATGTCGAGCAGCGCCACATCGGGTGCCAGTCGCCGTACCGCTTCGACCGCGGCCCGGCCGTCACCCGCCTCGGCCACCACCTCGATGTCCGGCTGCGCGTCCAGGATCATCGCGAAGCCGCTGCGTACCAGCTCCTGGTCGTCGGCCACCACCACACGGATCGTCAACTTCCCACCTCTGTCCTCTGCCCCGTCCCCGTCGCTGCTTCCGTCTCCGGCCGGGCCCGCGGGATCGTCACCCGGACCCGGAACCCCCGTCCGCCCGGACCGGCACCGGTCCCGGCCGTGCCGCCGTGCGCGGCGGCACGCTCCCGGATGCCGATCAGCCCCAGCCCCGAGCCGCCGCCGGGCCCCCGCCCGTCGTCCGTGACGGTGAGCGTCAGCGCCTCGGGACCGTGCTCCAGCCGCACGGCCACCGTGCTCGCGTCCGCGTGCCTGACCACGTTCGTCAGCGCTTCCTGCACGATCCGGTAGACGGTCGCCTCGACCGCCGGGCCCGGCGTGCCGGGGCTGCCCATGACCTCGTACGAGACCGCCGGACCGCTGCCGCGCACCCGCTCCACGAGGCCCGGCAGTCCGGCCAGCGAGGGCTGGGGTTCCCGCGGCGCGTGGGGCGCTTCCCCGTTCTCGCGCAGCACGCCGAGCATCCGGCGCAGCTGCGCCATCGCGTCCCGGCCCGCCTCGGAGATCGCGTCGAAGGCCGCCTCGGCCCGTTCCGGCGCCGTGCGGACCGCCACCGGTCCCGCCTCGGCCTGCACGATCATCAGGCTCACCGCGTGGGACAGGATGTCGTGCATCTCCCGGGCGATCCGGGCCCGTTCGCGGGCCGCCGCCTGTTCGGCCTCGATCCGGTGCGTCAGCTCCAGCTGACGGGCCCGGTCCTCCACCGCGCGCAGATAGGCCCTGCGCGTCACCGTGAACCGGCCGAAGGCGTACGCCGCCGCGAACACGAACAGGGAGAAGAACAGCTCCCGCATGTCCTCGCCGTCGAGTCCGACCGAGACCAGCACCGCCGCCACCGTGAGCGCCGCGATCCCGATCCGCTTCGGCGGCGAGGAGAGCTCCGCGACCGTGCAGAAAGCCACGAGACCGGTGTACGGGAGCGGCTGTCCCGGCCCGTCGACGGTGAACGTGTACAGGGCACCGGCGGCCAGCACCGCGACGAGGACCGCGACCGGCGCCCGGCGGCGGGCCACCAGCGGCAGCACCGTCAGGGTGGTCAGCCCGTACGCCGTCCATGTCGCCTCCGGCAGCTCCGGGTCGCGCGGGACGACGAACGGCATGGTCATGGCGGCCTGGACCAGCAGAGCGACGAGCAGGTCCACGCCGAGGGGGCCGACCGCCGGGGCGAGTCCCGGCACTCTCGCGGTGATGTCCCGTACGCGCATCGGACCGGCGCCCTCAGGGCTTCCGCGCCACTGCGCCGAACTGCGCGACCCGCACCGCGCCGGGCTCGCCGCGCCAGTGCGCGCACGACACGATGCCCGGGTCCACCGGATCGAGCCCGGTGAGGAACGCGGCGAACTCGGCGCGGGTGCGGGCGGTGATCGGCGGGGTGGCGTTCTCGTTCCAGAACCGCATCGCCGCCTCGTTGCCCTCGCCGCCCAGCTCCAGCGTGGGATGGGTGAGCACCAGATGGCTGCCGGAGGGCAGCGCGTCCATCAGCGTGCGCACGATCCGCCGCGCCTCGTCGGTGTCGAGGACGAAGTTCAGGATGCCCAGGAGCATGACCGCGACCGGCCGCCCCAGGTCGAGCGCGGACGCGGACGCCCGCAGGATCCGCTCGGGATCGCGGGCATCCGCGTCGACGTACTCGGTCGCGCCCCGCGGCGATCCGGCCAGCAGCGTCCGGGAGAGCGCGAGCACCGCAGGATCGTTGTCGACGTACACGACGCGGCAGCCGGGCGCGGTGCGCCCGGCGATCTCGTGGGTGTTGCCGGCGCTCGGCAGGCCGGTGCCGATGTCCAGGAACTGCCGGATCCCCGCCTCACCGGCCAGATACCGGACCGCCCGCCCCAGGAACGCCCGGTCGGCGCGGGCCACTTCGCCGATGCTCGGGTACATGGCGGTGACCCGGTCGCCGACCGCCCGGTCCACGGGGTGGTTGTCCGTGCCGCCCAGCCAGTGGTTCCAGACCCGCGCGTTGTGGGCGACGTCGGTACGTACGCCCTCGGGGCCGGGGGCGGTGCGGGGATCGGTCATGTCGCTGCTCCTCCTGCGCCGGGTCCGCGTCACGGACGACGGGTGGCCCATGATGCCGGACCGGTCAACGATTTATACGCGCCGGGGAGTTGGCGATGACGTCGTGCAGGACGTCGACCCGGTTGGTGGTGATCGAGTCGACGCCGTGCCGGACCAGGCGGCGCATGGTCCGCCTGGTGTCGGCCGTCCAGGCGGAGACCAGCAGCCCGTCGCGGTGCAGCCGGTCCGTCAGTTCCGGGCCCACCAGACCGAACCGGTAGTTGAGCCAGCGCGGCCGCACCGCGTCGAGCAACGCGGCGCGCGGCGGTGCGAGAGTCGTCCAGGTCATGGCGATCTCGGCGCCGGGGTCGGCGGCCCGTACCCGGAGCATCGCCCCGGGACCGGCGCAGTAGTACACCCGCTCGCCGGCCCCGCACTCGCGCACCGCCCCGACGATCCTCGGCACGGAACCGTCGGTGGAGCCCGGCAGATCGACCATCACGCGGTGCGCCCCGGCGGCGAGCAGCGCCTCGCGCAGGGTGGGGACACCGCCCCGGGTCAGTTCGGTGAGCTCCGCGTGGGTCAGCCGGTCCAGCCGCACCTCATGACCCCACAGCCGCTTCAGTGTGGCGTCGTGCAGCAGGACCGGCACACCGTCACGGGTGAGCCGCACATCGATCTCGACCGCGTCCGCCCCTCGTCCGAGCGCGGAGCGGATCGAGGGCAGGGTGTTCTCGCGGACACGGTAGGGATCGCCCCGGTGGCCCACGGCGGTGACTGAAGAGACCATGGGGCCATTGTGGCCACCGGGGGTCACCGGCCCGAGCGCCCCAGCCAGTCGGCCGTGTACGTGTCGATCTCGGCGGCCAGCTTCCGCTTGCCGGCCGCGTCGAGGTACGACGCCTCGACGGCGTTCTTCGCCAGCGCGGCGAGACCCCGCTCGTCCAGAGCGAGGAGGCGGGCGGCCACCGCGTACTCGTTGTTGAGGTCGGTGCCGAACATCGGCGGGTCGTCGCTGTTGATGGTGACCAGGACGCCAGCGTCCACCATCTCCCTGACCGGGTGCTGCTCGATGTCCACCACGGCCCGGGTCGCGATGTTCGAGGTCGGGCAGACCTCCAGCGGGATGCGGTGCTCGGCGAGGTGGGCGAGCAGCTTCGGGTCCTTCACGGAGCTGGTGCCGTGGCCGATGCGCTCGGCGCGCAGGTGGGTCAGGGCGTCCCAGACGGTCTGCGGCCCGGTGGTCTCCCCGGCGTGCGGCACGGAGTGCAGGCCCGCGGCGATCGCCCGGTCGAAGTAGGGCTTGAACTGCGGGCGTTCCACCCCGACCTCCGGACCGCCGAGACCGAACGAGACGAGTCCCTCGGGCCGCAGGTCCACGGCGAGCCGGGCGGTCTCCTCGGCGGCCGCCAGCCCGGCCTCGCCGGGAATGTCGAAGCACCAGCGCAGCACGACACCCAGCTCGGCCTCGGCGGCCTTGCGGGCGTCCTCTATCGCCTCCATGAACGCCTGCTCGGGGATGCCGCGCCGGGTCGAGGAGTACGGCGTCACCGTCAGTTCCGCGTAGCGGATGTTCTGCCGCGCCATGTCGCGGGCGACCTCGAAGGTCAGCAGGCGGACATCCTCCGGGGTGCGGATCAGGTCCACGACGGAGAGGTACACCTCGATGAAGTGCCCGAAGTCCGTGAAGGTGAAGTAGTCGGCGAGCGCCTCCGGGTCGGTGGGGACCTTGGAGTCGGGGTGGTGCGCGGCCAGCTCGGCGACGATGCGGGGGGAGGCGGATCCGACATGGTGGACATGCAGTTCCGCCTTGGGCAGCCCCGCGATGAAGGGGTTCAGATCGGTCATCGGACTCTCCGGCGCGTGGGACGGTTCGGGTGCCGGGCACGGTCGGCCGGGCAGGGGACGGGGATCATCGTAGGCCGGGCCCGCCGGTGCGCAGCGGGGCCGTAGCATGACGGGACCACGATGGGGGAGGCCCATGTCAGACAACACAGAGCAGCCAGAGGGCGGGGCCGCGCCGCGCGATCCGTGGGCTCCGCCGGACAGCAAGGTGCCGCTGGAGAAGCAGGCCGGGGACACCCGCCCGCCCGCTGTGCACAGCCAGCCCACGGTCACCTCGATGCCGGGCGTCGGGGACGGCCCCGCGCCGGCCGACACACCGCCGCCGGCCTTCGGTGCGCCGGCTCAGAACGGGCCCCTGCCCGGCACCGGATTCGGTCCCGGTCCCGGCGAGGTCCCGCCGCCGCCGGTCGGGCCCAACGGACCGGGCCAGCCGGTACCGCCGGTCGCGGGCCAGTACGGCTACCCGGCGGCGCCCCCTGCGCAGTACGGCGGGTACCCGGGATACCCCGGCTACCCGCAGGCGCCCTGGGGCGGCCCGCCGCCCTCCAACGGCATGGGTACCGCGGCCATGGTCCTGGGCATCCTGGCCGTCTGCATGTTCTGCATCTACGGGATACCCAGCCTGGTCCTGGGCGTGCTGGCACTCATCTTCGGCATCCTCGGCCGCAAGCGGGTGCAGCGCGGTGAGGCGACCAACAGCGGTCAGGCGCTCGCCGGGATCATCATGGGGTCCATCGGCATCGTCTTCGGTGTGGTGATCATCAGCTTCTTCGTCTGGCTGTTCGTCACCCACGCCGAAGAATTCGAGGACAGCGGCTACAACGACGATCCCTACTCGACGTCCCTGGTCGTCGAGGTCACGCGCTAGGTGTATTGATCACGAGCCCGCCGGACGGGCCCGGCCGCTCCCGCGGTCCGTTCCGCTCCCGATGGCCCGGCCGCGCACGGCCGGGCCATCGGTCCGCCGGGCCACCGGGCGCCCCGGTCCCCTCATGAGGCGCGCAGCTCCGCCCGCGCGTCCATCAGCGCGAACCCCAGCAGATTCAGCCCCCGCCAGCTCGCCGGACTCTCCGCCCGGGGGTCGTCCGCAGCCAGTCCGATGCCCCATATCCGGTCCATCGGGCTCGCCTCGACCAGCACCCGGTCCCCGGTGTTCAGCAGGAACTCCCGCAGCTCCGGGTCGCCACCGAACTTGTGCACACTGCCGGCCACCACCAGTGGGTACCGCTCGCGCTGCCAGACCGCGTCGTCGAAACCGCGGACCAGCCGGCCCACCTTCTTCGCCACCGCCGGGCTCTTCGCCGCCACGGCCGCGGCCTCCGACTCCGCGTCGCCGAACAGCCGCGCCTTGCCGGCCATCATCCAGTGCTCCGCCGACGCGTACGTCACACCGTCGACCGTGAAGCGCGTGGGCCACCACTGGCTGAGGCAGCTCGCCCCGATCCGGCCGTCGGGCCGGGGGCGGTGTCCCCAGAAGTGCAGGTACTTCACCTTCTCGCCACGCGCGGCCTTCGCCAGGAGATCGTTCATGTGTTCCATGACACGCGATTCTGGCATTCGCCACTGACACTACGTACGGGGATTTCCGCACCGACGCGACACATGGTCGACAGATTCCGTCGCGTAACCAAAAGGCAACAACGGAATCACTTGTTGGGGTTGGCACCCTCTGCCAGGATCGGCACTCAAATCGAGCAGAGGCTACGCCGTCCCCGCATTCCGGGGTGCGGCGGAGGAGATCGTCATGGGCAACGGCATCCAGGTGCGGGACCGCTTCGCGGACGGCGCACAGTACATCGGCGGAAAGCTGCGGTCCGGAACATCGGGACGTCACCACGACGTGGTGAACCCGGCCACGGGAGAGACCGTCTACAGCTACGAACTGGCGGGCACCGCCGACGTGGACGCCGCCGTGGCGGCCGCCCGCGAGGCGTTCCCCGGCTGGTCGGGCGCGACACCCGCCGAGCGGGCCGAGGCGATGCACCGCTTCGCCGCCGTCCTCGCCGAGCAGGCCGACGACTTCGCGTACGTGGAGTCCCTCCAGTGCGGCAAGCCGATCAAGCTCTCCACCGAGTTCGACGTGCCCGGCACCGTGGACAACACCTCCTTCTTCGCCGGGGCCGCCCGCCACCTGGAGGGCAAGTCGGCCGCCGAGTACGACGGCGACCACACCTCCTGCGTACGCCGTGAGGCGATCGGCGTCGTCGGCTCCATCGCACCCTGGAACTACCCGCTCCAGATGGCCGCCTGGAAGGTCCTCCCGGCCATCGCGGCGGGCAACACGATCGTGCTGAAGCCCGCCGAGATCACCCCGCTCACCTCGCTGATGTTCGCCCAGGCGGCCACCGAGGCGGGCATCCCGGACGGTGTGGTCAACATCGTCACCGGCGCCGGCAAGGACGCCGGTGAGCACCTCGTCGGCCACCCGGACGTCGTGATGACCTCCTTCACCGGCTCCACCGCCGTCGGCAAGCGGGTCGCGGAGATCGCCACCTCCACCGTCAAGCGCCTGCACCTCGAACTCGGCGGCAAGGCCCCCTTCGTGGTCTTCGACGACGCCGACCTCGAAGCCGCGGTCAACGGCGCGGTCGCCGGGGCGCTCATCAACACCGGCCAGGACTGCACCGCCGCCACCCGCGCCTACGTCCAGCGCCCGCTGTACGACGCCTTCGTGCAGGGCGTCGCGGAGCTGATGGAGACCGTCCGGCTCGGCGACCCCTTCGACCCGTCCACCGACCTCGGCCCGCTGATCAGCCACGCCCAGCGGGACCGGGTCGCCGGATTCGTCGAGCGGGCCCGCGCGTACGCCACCGTCGTCACCGGCGGCGAGGCCCCCGGCGGCGAACTGGCGGCCGGCGCCTACTACCGGCCGACGCTGGTCGCCGGAGCGGCCCAGGACAGCGAGATCGTCCAGTCGGAGATCTTCGGCCCGGTCCTGGTCGTGCTGCCCTTCGACAGCGACGACGAGGGCATCCGCCTCGCCAACGACACCCCGTACGGACTCGCCGCCTCCGCCTGGAGCCGGGACCTGTACCGCGCCAACCGCGCCACCCGTGAGATCAAGGCGGGCTGCGTCTGGGTCAACGACCACATCCCGATCATCAGCGAGATGCCGCACGGCGGATACAAGGCCAGTGGCTTCGGCAAGGACATGTCCTCGTACTCCTTCGAGGAGTACACGCAGGTCAAGCACGTCATGTACGACAACACCGCGGTCGCCCGCAAGGACTGGCACCGCACGATCTTCGGGGACCGATAACCCGGCCGACCCCGGCCACACACACCCGAAAGGGCAACGCGCATGGAGCAGTACGAGCCCGAGCGCCTCTCCGCGGCCCAACTCGCCGCGATGCGACGCAGCCTCACCAGCGGCCGGGGCGCCCTGACCCGCCGATCGCTGATCCGCGCCTCCGGCATGGGGGCGCTGGCGATCGGCGGGCTGGGCACGCTGAGCGCGTGCGGCATCCCGCCCGCCAAGCGGGAGGGGGATGCCGCCGCGGCGTCCGACGACCACTCGGCCGAGGAGAAGCAGATCAACTTCTCCAACTGGACCGAGTACATGGACGTCACCGACGACGGCAAGCACCGGCCCACCCTGGAGGCGTTCACGAAACGCACCGGGATCCAGGTCAAGTACACCGAGGACATCAACGACAACGTCGAGTTCTTCGGGAAGATCAAGCCGCAGCTCGCGGCCGGCCAGGACACCGGCCGCGACATCATCTGCGTCACCGACTGGCTGGCCGCCCGCATCGTCCGCCTCGGCTGGGCGCAGAAGCTCGACGCGTCGAACCTGCCGCACGCCTACGCCAACCTGTCGGCCCAGTTCCGCTCCCCGGACTGGGACCCGGGCCGTGCCTACTCCTACCCCTGGGCGGGCATTCCCGCCGTCATCGCCTACAACTCCAAGGCGACCGGCGGCCGCAAGGTCGACTCCGTCACCCAGCTCCTCGACGACCCGAAGCTCAAGGGACGGGTCAGCTTCCTCTCGGAGATGCGCGACACCGTCGGCATGACCCTGCTCGACATGGGCAAGGACCCCGGGAACTTCACCGACGCCGACTACGACGCCGCGATCGGCCGGCTCCAGAAGGGCGTCGACAAGAACCAGATCCGCCGCTTCACCGGCAACGACTACACCGCCGACCTCGACAAGGGCGACATCGCCGCCTGCGTCGGATGGGCTGGCGACGTCATCCAGCTCCAGGCCGGGAACCCCGACATCAAGTACGCGATTCCGGCCGCGGGATACGTCATATCCAGCGACAACCTGCTGGTCCCGGTGAAGGCACGGCACAAGACCAACGCCGAGAAGCTCATCGACTACTACTACGAGCCGTCGGCCGCCGCGGAGCTCGCCGCGTACATCAACTTCGTCTGCCCGGTCGACGGGGTCCGCGACGAACTGGCGAAGATCGATCAGGCGATGGCCGACAACGTCCTGATCCTCCCGGACAAGGAGATGGCGTCCCGGTCGCACGCCTTCCGCTCCCTGACCGCCAAGGAAGAGACGGCGTACGAAGAGAAGTTCGCCAAGCTCATCGGCGCCTGACCGCCGCTCCTCTCCAGCCCCGATCCCCCTCTGACACCACTGGGACCGCGATCCATGACACAGCAGCAGACCGGCGGCGACGTCCGCCTCACCGGGATCAGCAAGACGTACGGCTCCTTCGAAGCCGTCAAGCCGCTCGATCTGACCGTCCCGCAGGGCTCCTTCTTCGCGCTGCTCGGCGCGTCCGGCTGCGGCAAGACCACCACCCTGCGGATGATCGCGGGCCTGGAGGAGGCGACCACCGGCACGGTCTCGCTCGGCGGCCGCGACATCACCGGGCTTCCCCCGTACAAACGGCCCGTCAACACGGTCTTCCAGAGCTACGCGCTCTTCCCGCACCTCGACATCACCGAGAACGTCGCCTTCGGCCTGCGCCGGCGCGGCATCAAGTCGGTGAAGAAGCAGGTCGACGAGATGCTGGAGCTCGTCCAGCTCGGCGACTTCGCCAAGCGCAAGCCGCACCAGCTCTCCGGCGGCCAGCAGCAGCGCGTCGCCGTCGCCCGCGCCCTGATCAACCACCCGCAGGTGCTCCTGCTCGACGAACCGCTCGGCGCCCTCGACCTCAAGCTGCGCCGCCAGATGCAGCTGGAGCTCAAGCGCATCCAGACCGAGGTCGGCATCACCTTCATCCACGTCACCCACGACCAGGAGGAGGCCATGACCATGGCCGACACCGTCGCGGTGATGAACGGGGGCCGGGTCGAGCAGCTCGGTGCCCCCGCCGACCTGTACGAGAACCCGAGGACGACCTTCGTCGCCAACTTCCTCGGCACCTCCAACCTCATCGAGGGCGAGATCGTCTCCGCCGGCACCGACATCGTGGTGGCGGCGGGCGGCGGCAAGCTGCGGCTGCCCACCGACCGGTGTACGGCCCCGACCGGCAGCGGCGGCAAGCTGCTCCTCGGTGTCCGCCCGGAGAAGATCTCGCTCGCGCACGCCGACGACGCGGACGCGATCGCCGACGGCCGCAACCGGGTCACCGGCCGGATCGTCGACTCCAGCTTCATCGGCGTCTCCACCCAGTACGTCGTGGAGAGCCCGGCGGGCAAGGCGCTCCAGGTGTATGAGCAGAACATCGAGCGTGACGCGCGGCTCACGGCCGGGGCAGAGGTCGTCCTGCACTGGAACCCGGCGCACACCTTCGGTCTGGACGCCGCCCAGTCCATGCTTGCGGGGACGATGGGCGACGCCGGTGTGGAGACGGTGGAGGACGCGGCGTGAGCCTCACCAAGGAGGCGCCACCGGCGCCCGTCACGGCGGAGCCGGCGATACGCAAGCCCTCCACCCGCAAGCGCCTCGTCCCGTACTGGCTGCTGCTGCCCGGCATCCTGTGGCTGATCGTCTTCTTCGCGCTGCCGCTGGTCTACCAGGCGTCGACCTCCGTACAGACCGGATCCCTGGAGAAGGGATTCGAGGTCACCTGGCACTTCCAGACCTACTGGGACGCGCTGACCGACTACTACCCGCAGTTCATCAGGTCCCTGCTGTACGCCGGTACCGCCACCATCCTGTGCCTGCTGCTCGGCTACCCGCTCGCCTACCTCATCGCGTTCAAGGCGGGCCGCTGGCGCAACGTCGTCCTGGTGCTGGTCATCGCGCCGTTCTTCACCAGCTTCCTGATCCGCACGCTCGCCTGGAAGACGATCCTCGCGGACGGCGGCGCGGTCGTCGACGTACTGAACACCCTGCACGTCCTGGACGTCACCAGCTGGCTCGGCTGGACCGAGTCCAACCGGGTGCTGGCCACCCCGATGGCGGTGGTCTGCGGTCTCACGTACAACTTCCTGCCGTTCATGATCCTGCCGCTCTACACCTCGCTGGAGCGGATCGACGGCAGGCTGCACGAGGCGGCCGGCGACCTCTACGCCACCCCCGCCACCACCTTCCGCAAGGTGACCTTCCCGCTCTCCATGCCGGGCGTCGTCTCCGGAACGCTGCTCACCTTCATCCCGGCCAGCGGCGACTACGTCAACGCGGAACTGCTGGGCTCCACCGACACGAAGATGGTCGGCAGCGTCATCCAGACCCAGTTCCTGCGGGTCCTGGACTACCCGACGGCGGCCGCGCTCTCCTTCATCCTCATGGCGGTCGTCCTGATCATGGTCACCGTCTACATCCGCCGCTCCGGGACGGAGGACCTGGTCTGATGCCCGTACTGCGCTGGATACGCCGGAACCTGATCGTCATCGCGGGTCTGCTGACCCTCGCGTACATGATCCTTCCGAACGTCGTCGTCATGGTGTTCTCGTTCAACAAGCCGAACGGGCGCTTCAACTACTCCTGGCAGCGCTTCTCGCTGGACGCCTGGAAGGACCCCTGCGGCGTCGCCGACATGTGCGGCTCGCTCTCGCTGTCCCTGCAGATCGCCCTCTGGGCCACCATCGGCGCCACCGCCCTCGGCACGATGATCTCCTTCGCGCTGGTCCGCTACCGCTTCCGGGCGCGCGGCGCGATCAACTCGCTGATCTTCCTGCCGATGGCGATGCCCGAGGTCGTCATGGCCGCCTCGCTGCTCACCCTCTTCCTCAACATGGGCGCACAGCTGGGTTTCTGGACGATCCTCATCGCGCACATCATGTTCTGCCTGAGCTTCGTCGTGACGGCCGTCAAGGCGCGCGTGATGTCGATGGACCCGAGGCTGGAGGAGGCGGCCCGCGATCTGTACGCCGGCCCCGTGCAGACCTTCCTGCGGGTGACGCTGCCGATCGCCTCCCCCGGAATCGCGGCGGGAGCGCTGCTCGCCTTCGCGCTCTCGTTCGACGATTTCATCATCACCAATTTCAACGCGGGCTCCACCGTGACCTTCCCCATGTTCGTCTGGGGATCGGCGCAGCGCGGCACGCCCGTGCAGATCAACGTCATCGGAACGGCGATGTTCATCATTGCCGTGATGGTGGTGGTCGTCGGCCAGCTCATCGCGAACCGGCGGAAGAACAGCGCACGATAGAAAGCCCTGAAGGAGTTGGAAACCATGGCCCCAGCTGCCATGCGTACTGCTGCACAATCACTCTCCGACGCGAAGCCGGTCCCGTTCTGGCTGGACGACCCCGGCAAGCCCGCCGCACTGCCCGCGCTCACCGGTGACGAGCACTGCGACCTGCTGGTCGTCGGCGGCGGCTACAGCGGACTGTGGACCGCGCTGATCGCCAAGGAACGCGAACCGGAACGGGACGTCGTACTGATCGAGGGGCACGAGGTGGGCTGGGCCGCCTCGGGCCGCAACGGCGGATTCTGCGCCGCCTCCCTCACCCATGGTCTGCCCAACGGGCTGGAGCGCTGGCCCGAGGAGATCCACAAGCTGGAGGAGCTCGGCGAACGGAACCTCGACGCCATCGAGGCCGCCGTCGCCCGCTACGCCATCGACTGCGAATTCGAGCGCACCGGCGAGATCGACGTCGCCACCGAGCCCCACCAGCTCGAAGAGCTGCGCGAATGGCACCAGGAGGCCCAGAAGCTCGGCTTCACCGGGCTGGAGTTCCTGGACCGGGACGCGCTGCGCGCCGAGGTCGACTCCCCGACCTTCCTGGGCGGCCTGTGGGACCGGCGCGGGGTAGCCATGCTGCACCCGGCCAAGCTGGCTTGGGGCCTGAAGCGGGCCTGCGCCGACCTGGGCGTGCGGGTGTACGAGCACACCCGGGGCCTCGAACTGGCCAGGACCGGCACGGGAATGGCGGTCCGCACCCCGTACGGAAGGGTCTTCGCGCGCCGGGTGGCCCTCGGTACGAACATCTTCCCGTCGCTGGTCAAGCGGGTGCGCCCGTACACCGTGCCGGTCTACGACTACGCGCTGATGACCGAGCCGCTCACCGCCGGGCAGCTCGACTCCATCGGCTGGAAGAACCGGCAGGGGCTGGGCGACAGCGCCAATCAGTTCCACTATTTCCGGCTGTCGGCGGACAACCGGATCCTGTGGGGCGGCTATGACGCGATCTATCCTTACGGCGGCCGGCTGAGCGCCGATCTCGACCAGCGTCCGGAGACCTTCCTCAAACTCGCGGGCCAGTTCTTCGACTGTTTCCCGCAATTGGCCGGGGTGCGTTTCAGCCATGCCTGGGGCGGGGCGATCGACACCTGTTCGCGCTTTTCCGCGTTCTTCGGCACGGCCCATCAGGGACGGGTCGCCTATGCCGCCGGATTCACCGGACTCGGCGTCGGCGCCACCCGTTTCGGGGCCGATGTGATGCTCGATCTGCTGGCGGGCGAGCAGAACGAAATCACCGCGCTGGAAATGGTCCGCAGCAAGCCGATGCCGTTCCCGCCGGAGCCCTTCGCCTGGGCCGGGATCGAGCTGACCAAGCGGTCCCTGGCCAGGGCGGACGGCAACGGCGGCCGGCGCAATCTCTGGCTGCGGACAATGGACCGGCTGGGCCTCGGCTTCGACAGCTGAGACCGGTCCCCGTCTTCGACGGCCGAATCCGAACGGGCCGGTCACCCCTGGGGGTGACCGGCCCGTTCGTCGTGAATTCGTCGGCCGAACCCGCGTAATCGATCGGCGTCATCTCTCTCTCCCGTGTGCACGCACCGGCACCGCATGGCCGGTGCACACGGAATGGAGACGGTTCATGGCTGGCGCGGGGGTCAAGGCAGCGGTCGAATGGCTGGCATCGGTGGCGCCGGATCCGGACGCGTGCCGGTGGGAATGGGAGCGCAATCCCCGGGGGGTGACGCTCCTTCCCGCCGGCCGTCGCTGGGACGTGCTGCTTCTTCCGGGGGAGCTGGGACGTCCCACCCTCGACGTACTGACCCGGCTCATCGACCGGCCCGGGCCCGTCCTCGGGGACTTCGGCGATGCCCGCACGGGCTTCTTCGTGGCCCCGGGAACCGCCGCCCGCTGGGTCGGCACCGGCGTGCGCGGCGCGGGGCAGGGGACCTGGATCGTGGTGCCCCATCCGGGCCGGGCGGCCGGCAGCGGGGTGCGCTGGCTGATCCCGCCCGACGGTTCGGGAACCCTCACCGACACGGCACTCCTGGAGCTGGCGATGCACGAGGCGGCGGCCGAACGGGCCGAGCGGGACTGACGGGCCGAGTGCGGGGGCTGAGGCGGACGGCCCGGCGGCGGGCCGGGACCGCCAGAGGTCTTGACAACCTGATTGGTCTGGACCATGTTGTGGCGGCCGCACTCAATTCCCCCATGTACGGAGGCCGTTGTGGAACGCACGGGACCCCCCGCCCGATTTACCGGAGTCGTGGCCGCCTTCGCGGCGGCCCTGCTCGCCGCCGGCGGTCTGACCGCCCTCGCACCGTCCGCCGTCGCCGCCGACACCGATCTGGCGCGCAACGGCGGCTTCGAGTCCGGCCTGGACGGCTGGAGCTGCACCGGCGGCAGCGGAGCAGCCGTCAGCACCCCGGCGTACAACGGCACTTCGGCGCTGAAGGCCACCCCGGCCGGCGCCGACAACGCCAAGTGCTCCCAGCAGGTGGCGGTCCAGCCGGACTCCGCCTACACGCTGAGCGCCTGGGTACAGGGCTCCTACGTCTATCTCGGCGCGGAGGGCACCGGCACCACCGACGTGTCCACCTGGACCCAGTCGTCGGCCGACTGGAAGCAGCTCACCACGACGTTCAGGACCGGCCCGTCCACCACCAAGGTCACCGTCTACACCCATGGCTGGTTCGGCACCCCCGCCTACTACGCCGACGACCTCACCCTCGTCGGTCCGGGCGGGGCCCCCGCGGAGCTCCCGGCCGTCCCCGCCGGACTCAAGGCGGGTACGGTCACCGCCTCCTCCGTCGACCTCTCGTGGACCGGTTCCTCCGGGGCCACCGGCTACAACGTCTACCGTGGCGGCACCAAGGTCCTCTCGGTCACCGGCACCTCCGCCACCGTGTCCGGACTCACCGCGTCGACCTTGTACGAATTCCAGGTCGCCGCGACCAACTCCGCGGGGGAGTCCGCCAAGTCCGCGGCCGTCCAGGCCACCACCACGGCGGGCGGCGGCGGGAGCGAGGGAGGCGGCCTGCCGGCCCACGCCCTCGTCGGCTATCTGCACTCCAGCTTCGCCAACGGCTCCGGCTACACGCGCATGGCGGACGTGCCCGACTCCTGGGACGTCATCGACCTGGCCTTCGGCGAACCGACCTCGGTCACCTCGGGCGACATCCGCTTCAAGCTCTGCCCGGTCACCGAGTGCCCGAACGTCGAGTCCGAGGCCGAGTTCAAGGCGGCCGTCAAGGCCAAGCAGGCCAAGGGCAAGAAGGTGCTGATCTCCATCGGCGGCCAGAACGGCCAGGTCCAGCTCGCCACCGCCGCCGCCCGCGACATGTTCGTCTCCTCGGTCGGCAAGATCATCGACGAGTACGGGCTGGACGGCCTCGACATCGACTTCGAGGGCCACTCGCTCTCGCTGAACACCGGTGACACCGACTTCCGGAACCCCACCACGCCGGTGATCGTCAACCTGATCTCGGCGGTGAAGACCCTCAAGGCCAAGTACGGCGACAAGTTCGTCCTCACCATGGCCCCCGAGACCTTCTTCGTACAGCTCGGCTACCAGTACTACGGCTCGGGGCCGTGGGGCGGCCAGGACCCGCGCGCCGGTGCCTACCTGCCGGTGATCCACGCGCTGCGCGACGACCTCACCCTGCTGCACGTCCAGGACTACAACTCGGGCTCGATCATGGGCCTGGACAACCAGTACCACTCGATGGGCGGCGCGGACTTCCACATCGCCATGACGGACATGCTGCTCACCGGCTTCCCGGTGGCGGGCGACCAGACCAAGGTCTTCCCGGCGCTCCGCCCCGACCAGGTCGCCATCGGACTGCCGGCCTCCACCCAGGCGGGCAACGGCCACACCTCGCCCGCCGAGGTCACCAAGGCACTGAACTGCCTGACGAAGAAGACCGACTGCGGCTCCTACACCACCCACGGGACCTGGCCCGCGCTGCGCGGACTGATGACGTGGTCGATCAACTGGGACCGGTTCAACAACGGGGAGTTCTCGAAGAACTTCGACGCCTACTTCGGCGGCTGAGGGGCACAAAGGGCCCATAGCGGCAGCAGCACCGCCCCGCCGCACAGGAACCAGCTGCCCAGCACGTCCAGCGGCCAGTGATAGCCGCGCAGCACCAGACCGATGCCCGTCGCCGTGGTCAGCAGGACAGCGGCGACGGGCATCATCCACGACCACGCCCGCCTCACGTACGGCATGACCAGCAGTGCCGCCGCCCCGTACGCCACCACGGCCGTCGCCGCATGACCGGACGGGAAGTAGCCGGTGGCCTCCGTCAGCGGTCCCGGACGGGCGATCCACGCCTTCAGCGGGACGACGAGCGCGGGCACCGCGCCCATCGCGAGCGCCGCGTACAGGGGTGGGGGGCGCTCGCCGCGCCCC
>NZ_JBCEWQ010000117.1:0-27942 GCF_038448545.1 Streptomyces sp. CLV115 | reverse complement strand
GCACGACCGCGCCGGGGGCGGGGGCATTCGCGGCAACGGCCGGGGGCGTACGGCGCACGGCGCGCGCCCCCTGGACGACCGCGCCGCCCGAGGACTGTTTGCCCGGAGGCCCGCCCGCCCGCTTCGTCTCCTGCTTGGACGGCTTGGACTGCGACACCGGCTTGGAGTGCGATGCCGGCTTCGCCTGTTTCACGGAGAGCCTGCCCGGCTGCTTCCCGGCCTTGTGCCGGTGCGCCTGACGGCCCTTGCCCCGCTCGGCCTTCTGCTCGGCGAGCCTGCGCAGACACATCCATCTGGCCAGCGCGTACAGCCAGGATTTACGTTCCTCCTCACCTGCCGGGCACCGGCCGTCCTGCCGTTCCGCGATCGCGAGCACACCGCCGAGCGCCTCGGTGGCGGCATCGTGGTCGCACAGCACGGAGAGGCAGTAGGTGAACAGGCCGTCGAGATGCGGCTCGTACCGGGCGGGCGGGCGACACGGCGATGAGTGCGCCGAGAGACGGGGCGCATCGTGCCGCGCCCGGTGTGCGCCGGTGGCTTGCGTGGGTGGCTCCAGACCGCTGCTCGTCACCTTGCGACCGTAGGCAGCGCAGGGCACACCTTTCGCTCCCCTTGAGCACTTTTAATCCTTACGGGTGAACGTATCCCTCAAAAGGGGACAGGAATTAACTATTCCGCCGGAAGCGCCACGCCTCTGGCGCGGGCGCACGCCGGCCTTCCGGCCGGACCCGGCGGCGTTGTCGTACCCCACCTATACGGTTGCGCCATGGCTGCCCGTACGAAATCCGCGAAGGACCGGCCGTCCTACCGCTGCACCGAATGCGGCTGGACGACCGCCAAGTGGCTCGGCCGCTGCCCCGAATGCCAGGCGTGGGGGACGGTCGAGGAGTTCGGCGGCGCCCCCGCCGTGCGGACCACCGCGGCCGGCCGGGTCAGCACCGCCGCGCTCCCCATCGGCCAGGTCGACAGCCGGCAGGCCACCGCCCGGTCCACCGGCGTCGGCGAGCTGGACCGGGTGCTCGGCGGCGGCCTCGTGCCGGGTGCCGTGGTGCTCGTCGCGGGCGAGCCCGGCGTCGGCAAGTCGACGCTGCTGCTGGACGTCGCCGCCAAGGCCGCGAGCGACGAGCACCGCACGCTCTACGTCACCGCCGAGGAGTCCGCGAGCCAGGTGCGGCTGCGCGCCGACCGGATCCGGGCGATCAACGACCATCTGTACCTGGCCGCCGAGACCGACCTGTCCGCGGTCCTCGGTCATCTCGACGCCGTCAAGCCCTCGCTGCTCATCCTCGACTCCGTGCAGACCGTCGCCTCGCCCGAGATCGACGGGGCGCCGGGCGGCATGGCGCAGGTCCGGGAGGTCGCCGGCGCGCTCATCCGGGCCTCCAAGGAGCGTGGCATGTCGACGCTCCTGGTCGGCCATGTCACCAAGGAGGGGGCGATCGCGGGCCCCCGGCTGCTGGAGCACCTGGTCGACGTGGTGCTCTCCTTCGAGGGCGACCGCCACGCCCGCCTGCGGCTCGTACGGGGCGTCAAGAACAGGTACGGCGCGACCGACGAGGTGGGCTGCTTCGAGCTGCACGACGAGGGCATCACCGGCCTCGCCGACCCCTCCGGGCTCTTCCTCACCCGGCGCGACGAGCCCGTGCCCGGCACCTGTCTGACCGTCACCCTGGAGGGCAAGCGGCCGCTCGTCGCCGAGGTGCAGGCGCTAACGGTCGATTCCCAGATCCCTTCGCCCCGGCGCACCACCTCCGGTCTGGAGACGTCCCGGGTCTCGATGATGCTCGCGGTCCTGGAGCAGCGCGGCCGGATCAGCTCGCTGGGCAAGCGGGACATCTACAGCGCGACGGTCGGCGGTGTGAAGCTCTCCGAGCCCGCCGCGGACCTCGCGGTCGCGCTGGCGCTGGCCAGCGCCGCGAGCGACACCCCCCTGCCCAAGAACCTGGTGGCGATCGGTGAGGTGGGCCTCGCGGGCGAGGTCAGAAGGGTCACGGGGGTCCAGCGCAGGCTGGCCGAGGCACACCGTCTGGGCTTCACGCACGCCCTGGTTCCGAGTGATCCGGGCAAGGTCCCGGCCGGTATGAAGGTCACAGAAGTCGCCAACATGGGCGACGCGCTGAGAGTCCTCCCGCGCCGGTCTCGGGCACAGGCCCCCCAGGAGGAGGGCGCACGCCGGTAGACTTTGCCCTGGTCTCGCCCGTCCGTACGAACGGTACGAGGGACGTAAGGGCACCGCAAACCTGTGACCGGAGGAGTGCAGTGGCAGCCAACGACCGGGCAGCATCGCCCGGAAAGTCCGGCCAAGGCACCGGTAACGAGGCGCTCATGCGCGCCTCGCTGAGCGCCGTGGCGCCCGGAATGGCGCTGCGGGACGGCCTGGAGCGCATCCTCCGCGGCAATACCGGCGGGCTGATCGTGCTCGGCATGGACAAGACCGTCGAATCGATGTGCACCGGCGGATTCGTGCTGGACGTGGAGTTCACCGCGACCCGCCTGCGCGAGCTGGCCAAGCTCGACGGCGCGCTGATCCTCGACAAGGACATGACCAAGATCCTGCGCGCCGGCGTGCAGCTGGTGCCGGACGCCTCCATCCCCACCGAGGAGACCGGCACCCGGCACCGCACCGCGGACCGGGTCTCCAAGCAGTGCAATTTCCCGGTCGTCTCGGTCTCCCAGTCGATGCGCCTGATCGCGCTGTACGTGGACGGGGAGCGCCGGGTCCTGGAGGAGTCCGCCGCGATCCTCTCCCGCGCCAACCAGGCCCTCGCCACCCTGGAGCGCTACAAGCTCCGGCTCGACGAGGTCGCGGGCACGCTCTCCGCGCTGGAGATCGAGGACCTGGTGACGGTCCGGGACGTGACGGCCGTCGCGCAGCGGCTGGAGATGGTCCGCCGGATCGCGACCGAGATCGCGGAGTACGTGGTCGAGCTGGGCACCGACGGCCGGCTTCTCTCGCTCCAGCTGGACGAGTTGATCGCGGGTGTCGAGCCGGAGCGCGAGCTGGTGGTGCGCGACTACGTGCCGGAGCCGACCGCCAAGCGGTCCCGCACGGTCGCCGAGGCGCTGACCGAGCTGGACGCGCTCTCCCACACCGAACTGCTCGAACTCGCGGTCGTGGCACGGGCCCTGGGCTACAGCGGCTCGCCCGAGACGCTGGATTCGGCGGTCTCGCCGCGCGGCTTCCGGCTGCTGGCCAAGGTGCCGCGGCTGCCCGGGGCAATCATCGACCGGCTGGTGGAGCACTTCGGCGGTCTGCAGAAGCTGCTCGCCGCCAGCGTGGACGACCTCCAGACGGTGGACGGCGTCGGCGAGGCGCGGGCGCGCAGCGTGCGCGAGGGGCTGTCCCGGCTGGCCGAGTCGTCGATCCTCGAACGCTACGTGTAGCTGTCGTCCGGCAGTCGTCCGGCAGTCGGCGCGGACAGAACGATCGGGGCCCGGGAGACCGGGCCCCACCGCGTTCGCCAGGTCTCGCCCCGCACACCGGACGACCCACCGCGTCTGCCAGGTCCCGCCCCGTGCGCCGCACCCACGCGTCTGCCAGGTCCCGCCCCGCACACCGGACCCACCGCGTCTGCCGGGCCCTGCCGCGTCTGCCGGGCCGGGCCCCTGCGGCGGGGCCGTGTGCGCCGGCGTCCGCGCGCCGCTCAGTCCTTCGCGAGGACGAACGAGGCGCGCTGCACCGGCTCGCCCGGCGCCTTCGCCTCGACCAGATACGTGCCGGGCCCCGCCGTCCCCGCGGGCGGCGTCGCGCACTGCGGGGAGCTCTTCCTGCGGTCCCACTCCACGGTGTGGACGACGGTCGCGCCCGCCGGGACCTTCAGCAGCAGCCCGGCCGCGTTGCGCGGGCAGTCCTTGGAGGACCACACCTGGTCGTCGTCGCCGCCGGCCTCGGTGATGGTGAGCACCGCGCTCTTGGGCCCGAGGTCGGCCTTGCAGGTGGTGGCCGAGGTGTTCTTGACGACCAGTTCGAACTTCGGCTTCTCGCCGGGGGCGTATTCGAGTTCGGTGCTCAGGCTCAACCGGAGTGCCGTGGGGGTGCAGTCGGGGAGCGGGGAGGAGGCCGGGACCTGCTGGCCTGCCGTACCGCCGCCGCCCGGGCCGCCGGAACCGGCACCTTGGCCGCCCGGGCCCGTCCCGCCGTCGCCCGTACCGCCGCCGGAACCCGCGTCCGTACCGCCGTCGCCCGAGCCTCCGCCGGAACCGCCGCCCGAGTCGTCCGACTCGTCGCGTCCGCCGGGCTGTTGGCTGATGGCCGGGCCCGATCCGTCGGGGCCCGGCGTGATCTCCTGCGCGGGGCCCGAACCGGCGGGGCGGGAGTCGTCCTTGGTCTTCTTGTCCCCGCCCG
Organism: Streptomyces sp. CLV115; assembly: GCF_038448545.1. NCBI lineage: Bacteria > Bacillati > Actinomycetota > Actinomycetes > Kitasatosporales > Streptomycetaceae > Streptomyces > Streptomyces sp. CLV115. Next base: position 23,597 of record NZ_JBCEWQ010000117.1, on the reverse strand, counting down.
AGGTGACGACCCACACGATCAGCAGCGCGAGCAGCGCAACGAGCGTCGCCGCTACGGCCCTCCGTCGCCAGTAGATGGTGGAGGGAAGCGGACCGATCGGATTACGCAAAGATCCCACGGCTCAAACTGTACGAGAGATCGGCGCCAACTCCCGCCCCACCCGCCGCCCAGAGCCGCAAGTTTTACGGATCATCATCACGGACGGCCCGTTCCGGCCCTGTACAGCCGCCCAGTTCGCCTTCCGGACGGCCTCCTCACCGCCCGCCGGGATGGCCGCCGGGCGACGCCCGGATGAACACCAGGTTTCATTGACTACCCTCTGTCACATGGATAGTTCAGTCACCGCGCCGCTCTACCGGGACATCGCCGACTTCGCACATGACATGCCGTCATGGGTGCAGCATCTGGCCGAGATATGGACGGAGCTCGGACTCCTCCTCTTCGGTGTCCTGTTCGTCACCGGGTGGTGGCGTGCCCGGCGCCTGAGCGACGGCGCCCTGGCACTGGCGGTGCTCGCACCCGTCGCGACGGCCTTCGGCTATGTGGTCAGCGAGGTGCTCAAGTCGGTGGTGGACGAGGAGCGCCCGTGCCGGTCGGTCGCCGGGGCGGCGGCCTCGCTGGTGACCTGCCCGCCGACGGGCGACTGGTCCTTCCCCAGCAACCACTCCGCGATCGCCGGCGCAGCGGCGGTCGCCCTCGCGATCGCCCGCCCCCGGCTGGCCTGGCTCACCGTGCCGATGGCCCTGCTGATGGCCTTCTCCCGGGTCTTCGTCGGCGTGCACTATCCGCATGACGTGGCGGTCGGGCTGCTGCTGGGCGCCACCGTCTCCGCCCTGGCGGTCGCCGTACTGCGCCGCCCGGCGGAGTCGCTCGCCCGGACGGTACGCGGCAGCGGGGCGCCGGTGGCGGCCTGGGCCTCGGGGCCGGGCGCGGCGCCGGCCCGCCGCTCCCGGCGACGGGGGAAGCGGCACTGACGGCCCGGGGGCGCCCGCTTGGGCCGGTTGCCGGACCCCCGGGGCGCGGACGGGTGGCATTATCACCCCAAGGGCCCCCACGAGGGGCGACACCACCGTGCGCTCGTCCGTCGTCCGCGCTTCCGTGCCAGGATCGGCAGTGCGATGACTGCCATGACTGCGACACAGACGCCCCCCGCCTCCCTCCACTCTCCCGTCATCGGGTGGTTCGACCAGCACGCCCGCGATCTGCCCTGGCGCCGCCCCGAAGCGGGCGCCTGGGGTGTGATGGTGAGCGAGTTCATGCTGCAGCAGACCCCCGTGAACCGGGTCCTCCCGGTGTACGAACAGTGGCTGGCCCGCTGGCCCCGCCCCGCCGACCTGGCCGCCGAGCCGCCCGGCGAGGCGGTCCGTGCCTGGGGCCGGCTCGGCTACCCCCGCCGGGCGCTCCGCCTGCACGGGGCCGCGCAGGCCATAACGGAGCGGCACGGCGGCGACGTACCGAGCGAGCACGGTCAGCTGCTCGCACTGCCCGGGATCGGTGAGTACACCGCGGCGGCCGTGGCCTCGTTCGCGTACGGACAGCGGCACGCCGTGCTCGACACCAACGTCCGCCGGGTGTTCGCCCGGGCCGCGTCCGGGATCCAGTACCCGCCGAACGCGACCACCGCCGCCGAGCGCAAGCTCGCCCGCGCGCTCCTGCCCGACGAGGACGAACGGGCGGCCCGCTGGGCCGCCGCGACGATGGAGCTCGGCGCCCTCGTCTGCACCGCGAAGAACGAGGACTGCAACCGGTGCCCGATCTCCGGGCAGTGCGCCTGGCGGCTGGCCGGGAAGCCCGCCCACCAGGGGCCCCCGCGGCGCGGCCAGACCTACGCCGGCACCGACCGGCAGGTGCGCGGGCGGCTGCTCGCCGTGTTGCGCGACGCCATGACACCGGTGCCGCAGTCGGCGCTGGACGCGGTGTGGGACGAGCCGGTGCAACGCGCCCGCGCACTGGACGGCCTGGTCGCCGACGGCCTGGTCGAACCGCTGGCCGACGGGCAGTACCGGCTGCCGCTGAGCTGAGCTCCGTACCCGCCCCGCTCCCCCGCTGTTACACAACCGATGGACAGCCGTGCGTCGGCGTATGGCTGCTCCGCACAGCCTCGTGACAACAGCTCCGTAGCGTCTTCCCCGTCAGCCCGGCAGAACGAGTGCCGGCGGCGGTTCTACGGGGATACACGGGGACGGAGGCGGTTGGAATGGCGCACGGCGAGGTGCTCGAATTCGAGGACTACGTACGCACTCGGCACGACGCGCTGCTGCGCAGCGCGCGACGTCTGGTCCCCGACCCTGTGGACGCGCAGGACCTGCTCCAGACCGCCCTGGTCCGTACGTACGGCCGCTGGGACGGCATCGCCGACAAGTCCCTGGCCGACGCCTATCTGCGCCGCGTCATGATCAACACCCGTACCGAGTGGTGGCGGGCCCGCAAGCTGGACGAGGTTCCCACCGAGCAGCTTCCCGACGCGAGCGTCGAGGACGGCACCGAGCAGCGTGCCGACCGCGCCCTGCTGATGGACGTGCTCGGCGTACTGGCTCCGAAGCAGCGCAGCGTCGTCGTGCTGCGACACTGGGAGCAGATGAGTACGGAGGAGACGGCTGCCGCGCTCGGCATGTCGGCCGGTACGGTGAAGAGCACGCTGCACCGTGCGCTGGCACGGCTGCGCCAGGAGCTGGAGAGCCGTGAGGCGGCGAACCGGGAGACCGTGCTCGCCGAGGAGCGGCGCCCGGCCGCAGGCCGTGCTCCGGCACGTGCGCGGACGCGGGCGGGCAGGCATATGGACGAACGGGGGCGGGAGCGTTGCGCGGCCTGACAGCCAGCGGCGACGGCTGCGGCGGTGACCGTGGCGGTGGAGGTGACGACGGTGGCCGTGCGGCCACCGTCAGACGTGGCCGGATCCTGACCGGCTGGGCGGCGAGCGCCACGACCCTGGTCGGCCTCGCCGCCTTCGGGCTGCTCACCGTCAGCTGCTCGACCGGCGGCACCGGCACCCGGGACGAGGGCCCGGCCGGCACCCAGCCCGTCGCCCAGGTCACACCCAGCGGCGAGCCGTCCTCCTCCGCCCGGCCCTCCTCGCGGATCGACCCGGTGACGCTGCTGAAGCGGGACCCCAAGGTCAGCGAGCGGGTCCGGACGGATCTCAAGCCCTGCACCGGCTCCGAGTATCCGGTGGACACCTCGTACGGCACCGTGACCGGCGGCCCCTCCCCCGATGTCGTGGTGAACGTGATGACCTGCGGCGATTCGGTGGGCGTGGGCACCTATGTGTACCGCCCGCGGAGCAACGGCTCGTACGAGAACGTGTTCGCCATCGAGCAGCCCGCGGTCTACGGCACCATCGACCGCGGTGATCTGGTGGTCACGACCCAGGTGTACGAGAAGAAGGACTCGGTCGCCTACCCCTCCGGCGAGGAAGTGATTACCTACCGCTGGGCGGGCAACCGGTTCAACGAGCACGACCGGGTGCACAACGACTTCAACCGAGCCGTCGGCAGCGGCGGGGCGGCTCTGCCAGGAGACGCCGAGCCGGCGGGGAACTGAGAGCAGTCTGATGGCCGAGACCCACGTCCTGTTCGTCGAGGACGACGATGTCATCCGCGAGGCCACCCAGCTGGCGCTGGAGCGCGACGGCTTCGCGGTCACCGCCATGCCCGACGGCCTTTCGGGGCTGGAGGCGTTCCGGGCCGACCGCCCCGACATCGCCCTGCTCGACGTGATGGTGCCGGGGCTGGACGGGGTGAGCCTCTGCCGGCGGATCCGCGACGAGTCGACCGTGCCCGTGATCATGCTGTCGGCCCGCGCGGACTCGATCGACGTGGTGCTCGGCCTGGAGGCCGGTGCGGACGACTACGTCACCAAGCCCTTCGACGGGGCGGTCCTGGTCGCCCGGATCCGGGCCGTGCTGCGCCGCTTCGGCCATGCCACGGGCGGCCGGCCGGGCATCGGGGAGCCGGAGCCGCAGCCGGTCGGCGGGGTGCTGGTCTTCGGTGATCTGGAGGTCGACACCGAGGGCATGGCGGTCCACCGGGCCGGCGAACAGGTGGCGCTGACCCCGACCGAGATGCGGCTGCTGCTGGAGTTCTCCGCGGCGCCCGGCACGGTGCTCTCCCGCGACAAGCTCCTGGAGCGGGTCTGGGACTACGGATGGGGCGGTGACACCCGGGTCGTGGATGTCCATGTGCAGCGGCTGCGCACCAAGATCGGCCAGGACCGGATCGAGACGGTCCGCGGCTTCGGCTACAAACTCAGGCCATGAAGCGGCCCGCCCTGCGGACCGGAGTCCGCTGGAAGATCAGCATCGCGATCGCGGCGGTCGGCGCGCTGACCGCGGTCGCGCTCAGCTTCGTCGTCCACAACGCGGCCCGGGTCTCGATGCTGGAGAACGCCCGCGAGGTCCAGCTGGAGCGGCTGACGTACGCGCAGTTGCTGTACGAGGCGACGAAGACGAAGAAGACCGACCCCCGGTTCGGCGCGAAGCTCAACGATCCGACGATGCCGCGCAGCCTGCGGACGGAGACCGGCCACAACCGGCGCGCCACCCATGTCGAGGTGACCGCCAAGGGCGTGCCCGACGTGTGGGCGGCCGTGCCGGTCGGCAACGGCGACGTGCTCTCGCTGCACACCCGGTTCGCCGGCCGCAGCTCCACGATCATGCGCGATCTCGACCGGGCGCTGATCATCGGCTCGGTCTCGGTGGTGTTCGGCGGCTGTGCGCTGGGCGTGCTGATCGGCGGCCAGCTGTCGCGCCGGCTGCGCAAGGCGGCGGCAGCGGCGGGCCGGGTCGCGCAGGGCAACACCGAGGTACGGGTCCGGGAGGCCGTCGGCGGTGTCGTCCAGGACGAGACCGACGAGCTGGCCGGTGCGGTGGACGCGCTGACGGACGCGCTGAACGCGCGGATCGAGGCGGAGCGCCGGGTCACCGCGGACATCGCGCACGAGCTGCGTACGCCGGTGACCGGTCTGCTGACGGCGGCCGAGCTGCTGCCGGACGGCCGCCCCACCGAGCTGGTACGGGACCGGGCGCAGGCGATGCGCACGCTCGTCGAGGACGTGCTGGAGGTGGCCCGGCTGGACAGTGCCTCGGAGCGGGCCGAGCTCCAGGAGATCGCGCTGGGCGAGTTCGTCAGCCGGCGGATCGCGCTGCTGGACCCGGATGTGCGGGTGCGGGTCGTCCACGAGTCCTGGGTCAACACCGATCCGCGCCGGCTGGAGCGCATCCTCGGCAATCTGCTGGGCAATGCCGCCAAGCACGGCGCCACCCCGGTGGAGGTCACGGTCGAGGGCCGGGTGGTACGGGTCCGCGACCACGGCTCCGGGTTCCCGGCGGCGCTGCTGCGGGAGGGGCCGAGCCGGTTCCGTACCGGTAGCAGTGACCGGGCCGGGCACGGGCACGGTCTCGGGCTGACCATCGCCGCCGGTCAGGCCCGGGTCCTCGGGGCCCGGCTGACCTTCCGCAACGCGGCGCCGGAAGGGGCGGCGCCGGGGACGAACGGGGCGATCGCGGTGCTGTGGCTGCCCGAGCACGCGCCGACGAACACCGGCAGCTTCCCGATGCTCCAGGTGTCCGAGCAGCGGAGCCCGAGCGACGGCGACGATGACGACGTCGTAAAGGGCGAGAAAGGCGTGAAGGGCGAGAAGGGCGTGAAGTCCGGCCGCGGGCGGGGCGGCGCCTGAGCCGGATACGACGGGAGCCACCCGGGCCCCGCCCCGGGAGCCTCCTTCGTACACCGCCGTGGATCAGACGGACTCGGCCTGCTTGGTGGCCGGGCCCGTGCCGCGCAGCGGCACCTCCTTGACGAAGACCGAGGCGAACAGGGCGATCAGCCCGGCCACGACGCCCACCGTGAACGCGATGTGCGTGCCGGACGACACCGCGAACTGGTACGCCTCACGGGCCGCCTCCGGCAGCTTCGCCAGGCTCGCCGCGTCCAGCTGCGCGGACTTCTCGGTGGCCGCGCCGCCGCCGCGGGCCGCCATCTCGTCCTGCACCCGCCCGGTGAACAGCGCGCCCATGATCGCGACACCGAAGGAGCTGCCGAGCGTACGGAAGAGGGTCGTCGCGGAGGAGGCGACACCCATGTCCTTCATCTCGACGCTGTTCTGCGCGACGAGCATCGTGATCTGCATCAGGAAGCCCATGCCCGCGCCGAGCACCGCCATGTAGACGCCGGAGGTGAACCGCGTGGTGTCGACGTCCATCCGCGAGAGCAGGAACAGCCCGGTCGCCATCAGTACGGAGCCCACCACGGGGAAGATCTTGTACTTGCCGGTGCTGGTGGTGACCCGGCCCGCGACGAGCGAGACGACCATCATCGCCAGCAGCATCGGCAGGAGCAGCAGACCCGAGTTGGTCGCCGAGGCGCCCTGGACGGACTGCTGGTACAGGGGCAGGAAGAGCACCGCGCCGAACATCACGAAGCCGGACATGAAGCCGACCACGGACATCAGGGTGAAGTTGCGGTTCCGGAAGATGTGCAGCGGCATGATCGGTTCTGCCGCCTTCGTCTCGACGAAGACGAAGCCGACGAGCGAGGCGACACCGATCGCGGAGAGCTCCATGATCATGGCGGAGTTCCAGTCGTACTCCGTACCGCCCCAGGTGGTCACCAGGACGATCGCGGTGATGCCGAGGGTCAGCAGCCCGGCGCCGAGGTAGTCGACCTTGGCCTTTGCGGCCCTGCGCTTCGGCAGGTGCAGCACGATGGTGACCATGGCGAGGGCGACCGCGCCCAGCGGCAGGTTTATGTAGAAGCTCCAGCGCCAGCCGAGGTGGTCGGTGATGGTGCCGCCGACCAGCGGTCCGCCGATCATGGCGATGGCCATGACGCCGGCCATCATGCCCTGGTACTTGCCGCGCTCGCGGGGCGGTACGAGGTCGCCGATGATCGCCATGACGCCGACCATGAGGCCGCCCGCGCCGAGTCCCTGGACCGCCCGGAAGCCGATCAGCTGGCCCATGTCCTGGGCCATTCCGCTCAGCACCGAGCCGATCAGGAAGATCACGATGGACGTGAGGAAGATGCCCTTGCGCCCGTACATGTCGCCGAGCTTGCCCCAGATGGGGGTGGAGGCCGCGGTGGCCAGGGTGTACGCGGTGACGACCCAGGACAGGTGCTCCAGGCCGCCGAGGTCGCCGACGATGGTCGGCATGGCCGTGCCGACGATCAGGTTGTCCAGCATGGCCAGCAGCATCGTGATCATCAGCGCGAGCATCACCACCCGGACACTGCGCTGCGGCGTCTCGGGTTTCTCCGCCGGACGGTCGGCGACGGCCGCCTTCCCGCCGGCCGTGTTCTTCAGATCGGACATTGGTCCCCACTCCCCTGATCCCCTGTGCGGGCCGGACACTTACTTGCCGCCCGGCTAGTAACTACACTGGGGAAAGTAGACCCCCAACTAGCCGGGCGTCAAGTAAGTTTGTAGCAAGGGAGAGCTTCATGGGGAGCACGCCGCAGCAGCGCCGTGGAAACACGCGCCAGCGCATTCAGGACGTCGCTCTGGAGCTCTTCGCCGAGCAGGGCTACGAGAAGACCTCGCTCCGCGAGATCGCCGAGCGGCTGGAAGTCACCAAGGCGGCGCTGTACTACCACTTCAAGACCAAGGAAGACATCCTGGTCAGCATCTTCGAGGACCTCAACCGCCCGGTCGAGGAGCTGCTCGCCTGGGGCAGGGAACAGCCGCGCTCGCTGGAGACGAAGAAGGAGATCCTCGTCCGCTACAGCGACGCCCTGGCCGCCGCCGCTCCGCTGTTCCGCTTCATGCAGGAGAACCAGGCGGCCGTACGCGACCTCAGCATCGGCAAGACCGTCAAGGAACGCGTCATGGGCCTGGTCGACCTGTTCATCGAGCCCGACGCCTCACTGGCCGATCAGGTGCGCTGCTCCACCGCGCTCTTCACGATGCACGCCGGCATGTTCACCATCAAGGACCTCGAAGGCGACCCCGAGGAGAAGCGCAAGGCCGTCCTCGAAGTCGCCTTCGAACTGGTCACCCGGGCACACGGCGCGGAATGCGCCGGGTAGCCGGACCGTCCCGCCGGATCAGACCGAGACGCCCTTCTTGTGCAGGAAGCCGACCGGGTTGACCGCGGAGCCGTAGTCGGCGGTGTGCCGGATCTCGAAGTGCAGGTGCGGGCCGCTGGAGTTGCCGGTGTTGCCGGAGAGCGCGATCTTCTCGCCCGTCTTCACGGCCTCGCCGATCCGCACCTCGATCTTCGACAGATGGGCGTACTGCGAGTACGTGCCGTTGGCGTGCTTGATCACCACGGCGTTGCCGTACGCGGGACCGTCGCCGCCGCCGTTGGGGCCGGCCTTCACCACGGTGCCGCTGTGCGCGGCCTCGACCTTGGTGCCGACCGGCACGGCGAAGTCCTGGCCGGAGTGCTTGTGGGCCCAGCGGCTGCCGTCGTTGCCGAAGCTCGCGCTCAGCTCGTAGCGGCTGACCGGGGCCTCCCAGCCGTGCGCCTTCTTCAGGGCGGCCTTCTTCGCCGCGGCCGCCTTCTTGACCGCCGCCGCCTTCTTGACCGCGACCTTCTCGGCGACCTTGCCCTGTACGGCCGCCTGCCGGGCGACCGAGTCGGCCGTGCCGGCGTCGATCAGGTTCACCGCATCCGGGGCGCCCGCGGTGCCGGCCGCGAACGCAGCGCCCGCACCGAGAACCATCGACGTCCCCAGACCGGCCGCCACGACGGCGCCACGGACACGGGACACGGACGGGCGGCGGGAGTGCTGGAACGAAACGCGCTTCGACATATGCGGAGAACCTCCGGAGATGACTGGACCCGGCACTTCGCCGGGCTGGCCATCCCTTGGTAACCCGCACCCCGCCAATTGCTCAAACACCCCATCTACGAACAAATGCCGTAGTCGTCGCCTCGGGAATTCGCCGCGACGGGTTTACGCCGACCCGCCCCCGAACCCGTCGAAACTCTTGTTCCGGCCAGGTTTAACCCCAGTTCCAAACCACTCGAACCGGACAGATCCCGGCATCACGGGCATCACCCGCATCCGCGCCGCAAGCCCCCTCCACCACCGGGCCGAAGGTCCCCGACACGATCACGACCACCCCTCCTACCGCCCCTAGTAGGCCCGGAACGGGCTGTGCGCCTTGTCACCGCCGGCGGCCCCGAGGCGTCCGTTTCGGGACCTTCGGCCTGTGCGCTGGCTAGGCTGACCCGACGACCACTTCGGGGGGGCAGGCCATGGCCACTGACGGCGCAGGGACCAGCGACATGGACGGCATCGAGCTCGCCGATGCCGTCGAGTCGATCCGCAACCAGCTCATCGACGCCGCGGGCCGCGCCACCGGCCGCCCCGTGGCCTTCGAGGTCGGTGACATCCAGATGGAGTTCACCCTGGAACTCCGCAAGGAGATCAAGGGCGGCGGCAAGGTCAAGGCCTGGGTGGTCGAGGCGGGCGCCGACGCCTCCCGCGCGACCGGCCGCACCCACAAGGTCGCGTTCACCCTGAAACCGCGCGACGCCGCGACCGGCGGATCCTGGCAGATCGGCCACGAGGACCCGGGCAGCACCGCGCACTTCGGCGCCGGGGCGCCCCGGCCGTGAGCACCGCACCGCCCGCCGCACCCGCGGCACGCACCGTCGTCGTCCTCGGCTCCGGAGCGGCCCAGGGCAGCGGCACCCTGCTCACCGACCGGCTCGTGCTGACCTGCGCCCATGTGGTCAAGGGCGGCGGCCGGGCCACCGTCGCCCACCCGCGCCTGCCGGACCGCCGGCCGGCGACGGTCGCCTGGATCGACCACGACCTCGACGCCGCCCTCCTGCTGACCACCGACCCGGTACTCCCGTTCACCCCGGTACGGCTCGGCGTCCTCCACGCCGAGCAGGCGCTCTCCGGCTGCGAGATCACCGGCTTCCCCGACATCCAGCGGTACGGCCCCGACGGGCGCCTGGAGGCCGACCAGTACACGGCCACCGCCCTGCCGATGGCCGGGCACCTGCGCGGACTGCTGGTCTGCGAGCTGGACGGCCCGCCGCCGGTGAACGACACGCGGGCCCCGTCGCTGCGCGGCATGTCCGGCGGCCCGGTCTTCGCCGGGAACATCCTCATCGGCATCGCCCGGCAGATCCCCCGGCAGCGCGGCGGCCGCCGCGTGGAGTGCGTACCGCTCGCCCCGCTCGTCGCCTCGCAACCGTTCGAGCTGGTCTACCGGCAGACCGGCACGGCACTGCGCCACGAGCGGGTGCACGGCCGCTTCCCCAGGGACGCGCGGTACGAGGAGGAGTACGCGACGGCACTCGGAGCCGCGTACCGCCGCACGAAGATCTTCGGCCTCGACGAGCTGGGCCGGCGCGACTCCGAATGGGACCTGGACACCGCGTACCTGAGCCTGGAGGCCCAGCAGGGCCCCGGGCGCGCGGGGCTGCCGCCCACCCGGATCGACGCGCTGCTCCCCGACCGCCCCCGGGTACTGCTGCGCGGCGAGGCCGGCGCCGGCAAGACCACACTGCTGTGGTGGCTGGCCGCCCACGCCTCGGCCGGCACGCTGGACGCGCGGCTGGCCCCGCTCAACGGCCTGGTCCCGTTCGTCGTGCCACTGCGCACGCTGCGCGCCCGCGGCGGTACGTTCCCCGCGCCCGCGCAGCTGCCCGACGCGGCCCGGCTGGTGATCGACACGGCCCCCGAGGGCTGGGTCGGCCGGGTCCTGGAGTCCGGCCGGGCACTGCTGCTGGTCGACGGCCTGGACGAGGTCCCGCAGGACGACCGCGAGCAGGCCCACGAGTGGCTGTCCCGGCTCCTCGACCGGTACCCGGACATCCGCTGCGTGGCCACGGTGCGCCCGCTGGCCGTCGAGCCGGGCTGGCTGGACTCCCAGGGCTTCGAGGAGCTGCGGCTGCTGCCGATGGGGGACCGGGACATCGAGGCCTTCGTCGCCGCCTGGCACCGGGCCGCCCGGCTGGACGACGACGACCACGAGACGCTCGGCGGGCTGGAACGGGATCTGGTCCAGCAGTTCGACCAGAACCCGGCCCTGCGCGATCTGGCCCGTACACCACTGCTCTGCGCGGTGATCTGCGCCCTGCACCGCCGACGCCAGGGCATCCTGCCGGAGACCCGCTGGAGCCTGTACGACTCGGCCCTCACGATGCTGCTCGGCGACCGCGACAGACAGCGCCGGATCGAGGCCCCCGAGGGCATCACGATGAACGTGGAGGAGCAGACCCAGCTCCTCCAGCGGATCGCGATCTGGCTGGTCCGCGGCGGCCAGTCGGAGCTGCGCCGCTCAGCGGCACTGCGCCAGCTGGAACGCGCCCTGCCCGGCATGGAGCGGCTGCGCGGCCAAGGCTCGCCCGAGGCGATCCTGACCCATCTGCTGAACCGCAGCGGCGTCCTCCAGGAACGCGCCGACGACACCTACCAGTTCGCCCACCGCACCTTCCAGGACTTCCTCGCCGCGAAGGAGTTCGTCGAGGGCGACCAGCTGAACGAACTGCTGGGCCGGGCGGGCTCCCAGCAGTGGTACGACGTCATCCTGCTGTCGGCCGGCCACTGCGGCCGCCGCGAGCACCCCGTACTGGTCAACGGTCTGCTGGACGCACGGCCCGGCCCCGCCGACACCGTCACCCGGGACGAGCTCACCGTCCTGGCCGCCCTCTGCGCCCAGCACGCGACCTGGCTGGACGAGACGACCCGGGACCGGGTCCGCACGGCCGTCGCCGGACTCTTCCCGCCGAGGAACTACGAGGGCGTACAGCTGCTGGCCCGCCTCGGCCCGGCCGCTCTGGACCATCTGCCCGACCCGGCCCACGTGGCCGACGGGGACGAATCCCGCCCGTTCATCGACCTGATCAACGAAATCGGCCGGGCGGAAGCTCTGCCGCACGCCCGCCGCTGGGCACTGGCCCACCCGGAACACAGCTACCGGTTCATTAGGTACTGGGGCAGGTACCCGGTGCGGGCGTACGCCCGGCAGGTCCTCGCCCTCTTCGACCTTACGTACGACAATCTGCGGATCGACACTCCGGAGATGCTGGCGGCACTGCGCGACCTGCCGTCCGCCAGGGGCCTGGACATCTCCGGGGACTTCACCGCCGCCGAACTCCATTCCGCTCTGCACGACGGCCCATGGACCGAACTGGCCTTCCGGCGGAACTCCCGTCTGACCGACCTCTCGTTCCTGACGGACTGCGCCACGCAGCTCAGAACCTTCGCGCTGAGCGACTGTCCCGGCGCACGGGACCTCGGCCCGCTCACCGGACTCCCCGCGCTGGAGTATGTCGTGCTGGACATGAGCTGTCTCCCCGCCACCGCACTGGCCGCCACGGCTTCGAGACCACTGCGCTCCCTGTGGCTCGACCATCTGACCGTCGAGCGGCTTTCCCAGCTGCCCGCCCACCCCGAGCCGAACTCGCTGAGCATCGAGCGGGCGGATTCGCTGGAGATCGACTCGCTCGACGGCTGGACGAACCTGCGCCGACTGAATCTGAGCGACCCCACCCCGGCCCGGCCACTGCTCGCCGCCCTGCGACAGGCTCCGCAGGTGGACCAGCTCACCCTGTCCCTGTCGTCCGCGACGGAGTTCGCCGACGAACGGCCCGTGCCCTCCCTCGTCGGCCTGAACCTCTACCCGGAGACCGATGTGCTCGGGTTGGAGTGGATTCCCCGGGTCTTCCCCGCTCTGAGGTCGTTCAGGCTCCATGTGCCCAGGCATGTCGACCGGATCGACGTCTCGCCGATCCGGATGCTGCCCGGCTGCGAGGTGAGGGTGGCCAGCTCCACGACGGTCGTGGGCGGCGATCTCTCCCCCTGAACCCTCCGCACACCGAAAAGGGGGCTGCCCCGGAACCGTGCGGAACGGTCCGGGGCAGCCCCCTTCTGCTTCTGCTCAGGCGCTCGGGGGCGTCCTCACACGTCCTTCGACATGTTCGGGCCCGCGCCGCCTGCGGCCTGCTCGATCGGCGGGACGTCGGGCAGTGCCGACTTCTCCTCGCCGCGGAAGGTGAAGGTCTTCTCCTCACCCTCGCCCTCGGTGCCGACGACCACGATGTGACCGGGGCGCAGCTCACCGAAGAGGATCTTCTCGGAGAGGATGTCCTCGATCTCGCGCTGGATCGTCCGGCGCAGCGGCCGGGCGCCCATCACGGGGTCGTAGCCCTTCTTGGCGAGCAGCGTCTTGGCTTCACCGCTGAGCTCGATGCCCATGTCGCGGTCCTTCAGACGCTCGTCCACCTTGGCGATCATCAGGTCGACGATCTGGATGATGTCTTCCTGGCTGAGCTGGTGGAAGACGACCGTGTCGTCGACACGGTTGAGGAACTCGGGCCGGAAGTGCTGCTTGAGCTCCTCGTTGACCTTGTTCTTCATCCGCTCGTAGCCGGTCTTGACGTCGCCCTGGGCGGCGAAGCCCAGGTTGAAGCCCTTCGAGATGTCCCGCGTCCCGAGGTTGGTCGTCATGATGATGACCGTGTTCTTGAAGTCCACGACCCGGCCCTGGGAGTCGGTCAGGCGACCGTCTTCCAGAATCTGGAGCAGGGAATTGAAGATATCGGGGTGGGCCTTCTCGACCTCGTCGAAGAGGACGACGGAGAACGGCTTGCGGCGCACCTTCTCGGTGAGCTGGCCACCCTCTTCGTAACCCACGTAACCGGGGGGCGAACCGAAGAGGCGGGAAACCGTGTGCTTCTCGCTGAACTCCGACATGTCGAGGGAAATCAGCGCGTCCTCGTCGCCGAAGAGGAATTCGGCGAGCGTCTTGGAGAGCTCCGTCTTACCGACACCGGACGGACCGGCGAAGATGAACGAGCCACCGGGACGCTTCGGGTCCTTCAGGCCGGCCCGCGTACGGCGGATCGCCTGCGAGAGGGCCTTGATGGCGTCCTTCTGCCCGATGACGCGCTTGTGGAGCTCGTCCTCCATGCGCAGCAGACGGGAGGACTCCTCCTCCGTCAGCTTGAAGACCGGGATGCCGGTGGCGGTGGCCAGGACCTCGGCGATCAGCTCGCCGTCGACCTCGGCCACGACGTCCATGTCGCCGGCCTTCCACTCCTTCTCGCGCTTGGTTTTCGCGGCGAGGAGCTGCTTCTCCTTGTCGCGCAGGGACGCGGCCTTCTCGAAGTCCTGCGAGTCGATCGCGGACTCCTTGTCGCGGCGGACGCCGGCGATCTTCTCGTCGAACTCGCGGAGGTCCGGCGGCGCGGTCATCCGGCGGATGCGCATCCGGGAACCGGCCTCGTCGATCAGGTCGATCGCCTTGTCCGGCAGGAAGCGGTCCGAGATGTACCGGTCGGCCAGCGTCGCGGCCTGGACCAGCGCCTCGTCCGTGATGGAGACGCGGTGGTGGGCCTCGTAGCGGTCGCGCAGACCCTTGAGGATCTCGATGGTGTGCGGCAGCGACGGCTCCGCGACCTGGATGGGCTGGAAGCGGCGCTCCAGCGCGGCGTCCTTCTCCAGGTGCTTGCGGTACTCGTCGAGCGTGGTGGCGCCGATGGTCTGGAGCTCACCGCGGGCCAGCATCGGCTTGAGGATGCTGGCGGCGTCGATCGCGCCCTCGGCGGCACCCGCACCCACGAGGGTGTGGAGCTCGTCGATGAACAGGATGATGTCGCCGCGGGTGCGGATCTCCTTGAGGACCTTCTTCAGGCGCTCCTCGAAGTCACCGCGGTAGCGGGAGCCGGCGACCAGCGCACCGAGGTCCAGGGTGTAGAGGTGCTTGTCCTTGAGGGTCTCGGGCACCTCGCCCTTGACGATGGCCTGCGCCAGTCCCTCGACGACCGCCGTCTTGCCGACGCCGGGCTCGCCGATGAGGACCGGGTTGTTCTTGGTGCGGCGGGACAGCACCTGCATGACCCGCTCGATCTCCTTCTCGCGCCCGATGACCGGGTCGAGCTTGGATTCGCGAGCGGCCTGGGTGAGATTCCGGCCGAACTGGTCGAGCACCAGGGACGTGGAGGGCGTGCCTTCCGCGGGGCCGCCCGCGGTCGCCGCCTCCTTGCTGCCCGAGTACCCGGAGAGCAGCTGGATGACCTGCTGCCGCACCCGGTTCAGGTCGGCGCCCAGCTTCACGAGGACCTGGGCGGCGACGCCCTCGCCCTCGCGGATCAGGCCGAGCAGGATGTGCTCGGTGCCGATGTAGTTGTGGCCGAGCTGAAGGGCCTCGCGGAGCGAGAGCTCCAGGACCTTCTTGGCCCGGGGCGTGAAGGGGATGTGCCCGGACGGGGCCTGCTGGCCCTGGCCGATGATCTCCTCCACCTGCTGGCGGACCGCCTCGAGCGAAATCCCGAGGCTCTCCAGGGCCTTAGCGGCGACACCCTCACCCTCGTGGATAAGGCCCAGGAGGATGTGCTCGGTGCCGATGTAGTTGTGGTTGAGCATCCGGGCTTCTTCCTGAGCCAGGACGACAACCCGCCGCGCGCGGTCGGTGAACCTCTCGAACATCGTTAATCGCTCCTCAGAGCGGTCAGGCAGTAAGGGGTCGGTCCCCTCCCTGTCCTTCCGCAGCTTAGTCCCGCAAGCGGGGACCGCTCATTCCAACTGCCGACACCGTCCTTGGCCTCCTGCCCCGAACGCCGACAACTTCTCCAACCCGATGGTGCGAGACGATGTTCCCGCAGGCCAGGCAGATACCCCTTTCGCCAGTACGCCGATGGCGAACGTGAGATGCCCGAACCTGCGTGTCGCCCCTCCCCACTAGGGATGTCTTACCCGCAATTACAGACAGTCCATGCGGCGCACGCCGGTTCCCTCCGCTACGGGCGAACATATTGCCGCTCCCGAATACGCCCCTACACTCCCATCCCGGACACATCGCGCGCCCGCTCGCGGACTCTGCGTAACCCTGGCGGCGTCCGGGCCGTTCTTCCGGCATGGCCATCACCGTCCCGTACCCCGCGCCATCGGTCACCGGCGAGCGGGAGAGCGGCGACTGTGCCCGCTGGGCACAGTGGTACGAACGCGAACTCGGCTGGGCGACGGCGGGGACCGCACCGGTGCGGTTGCTGACCGGGCTGCGGTTCGACGTGCTCCAGGTTCCCGCGGCCGCCGGTCACGCGGCGCTGCGGCGGCTGGACCGTACGGGGCCCGTTGCACTGTCGGGGGCGCGGATGAGCCTGCTGGTCGCGGCGGGGAGCGCCGACGAGCTGCCCGGGCTGCTCGACTGGCTGGAGTGGGGCGGCGTCGCCCTCTCACTGACCGCCATCGGCGCGGGCGGCCGGATCACCGCGCCGGTGCCGCCCGGACGGATGGCGGGCCGGCCGGGGACCGCTGCATGGCTGCGGCCCCCCGGGCTTCGACACGAGGAAGGGTCGGAATTCCCGGCCCTCGCCGGCCTCGGGAGCAGGGGTGGGGGTGCTCCCGATCTCGTACGGCTGGTGGACGCGGTGGCTACGGAATGCCACCGGGCCCGGTTGATGCGTGCCCGAACGGGGCCGTCGACGGATGGGTCGACAGCTCAGCCGTTGGCCTTCTCGTAAAGGTCGCGGATCTCCGCGGGTACACGGCCGCGGTCATTCACATTGTGGCCGTTCTCGCGGGCCCACTTACGGATCTCGGCAGTGTCCTTGTTGCCACCCGCAACGGCGCGACCCTTGCCACGGCCGGACGCGGCGCGGCCACCCGTACGCCGGCCACCCTTGGTGTACGGCTCAAGAAGACCACGGAGCTTGTCCGCGTTGCTCGTCGTGAGGTCAATCTCGTACGTCTTGCCATCGAGAGCGAACGTGACCGTCTCGTCCGCCTCGCCGCCGTCGAGGTCATCGACAAGAAGGACCTGAACCTTCTGTGCCACTGGATTCCCTTTCATCGAAAATGCAGTACGCGGAAAGGAAACCGCTTTTCCCCGGAAAACACAAACCCCCGGGAGAGGTTCAGGATCGCTGGAACGCGGGAAACATGCGCGATTCGGACATAGGGCTCCGGTTTCTTGTGACGGTCGCAGATCGCGGTCACAGATGCAGAAGCATCCGGCTGTTGCCCAAGGTGTTCGGCTTCACTCGTTCGAGACCCAGGAACTCTGCTACACCCTCGTCATAGGAACGCAGCAGCTCACTGTAGACATCTCCGTCGACCGGCGTCTCTCCGATCTCCACGAAGCCGTGCTTCGCGAAGAAGTCGACTTCGAAGGTGAGACAGAAAACCCGCCGTACGCCCAGCCAGCGGGCGGTCTGCAACAACTTGTCCAGCACTTGATGGCCGACTCCGGCGCCCCTGATGCCGTGGTCGACCGCGAGAGTACGCACTTCGGCGAGGTCTTCCCACATCACGTGCAGTGCACCGCAGCCGATGACCCGGGCGTCCTCGTCGCGTTCCGCGATCCAGAACTCCTGGATGTCCTCGTAAAGCGTCACGGTCGCTTTGTCGAGCAGGATGCCTTCGCGTACGTACCCGTCGAGGAGACGGCGGACCGATGCCACATCGCTGGTCCTGGCCCGTCGGACTGTGATGGCCGTGTTTATGGCCGGCGGTTCGGTACGGGAATCGGCATGGGGAAGCTCTGAGGACATACCCCCGACGCTATCGCCCGGCCTCCGGGCCCGCCGCATCGGCCGGATCCTCGACCGCTTCGCCGGTTGCTTCATCACCGGCCGCACCGGCCGGTGCGCCGGCGGGTTCGCTGGACTGCGGCTCGGAGGTCCCGGAGAGGCCGGGCTGAACGATCCGCATGGCGTCCTGGAGGGCTTCGCGCTGCTCGGCGGACATCATGCCGAAGAAGGCGACAAGAGCGGCTGCCGGGTTGTCGCTGCGCGACCATGCTTCGTTCATCAGTGCGGCCGAGTAGGCGGCGCGGGTGGAGACCGCCGTATATCTATATGCGCGGCCGTCGACTTCCCTGCGCACCCAGCCCTTCTGATGGAGATTGTCCATTACCGTCATGACGGTGGTGTAGGCGATGGAGCGTTCCTGCTGAAGGTCCTCAAGGACTTCCCGCACGGTGACCGGACGGTTCCATTGCCAGACCCGTGTCATCACGGCGTCTTCCAGATCTCCCAATTGGCGGGGCACAATGTCACTTTAGTGCCACATGACTGGAATGACCGGTTTATTGATCCGGCAAAAGGGCGCACGGCTCCTCGGGAGCCGTGCGCCCTTCGTGTGCTGCGGGGTGCCGGGTCAGGCGCCGTCGGCGCGCGGGGTCTGCTGGACCGACTCGGCGCGGCCGATCGCCAGATCCACGGCCGCGTCCTCCTTGGCCTTGTTGGGACCGCCCTGGCTCTTGACGATCGTCACGACGAGGCTGATGAAGAAGACAGCCATCACCACGGGGGGAACGAGCGCGGATACGTAGTCCATGCCGTCCAGAGTAGCGAGGCCGGTACGGGCTTCCGCGCCGCCCCTCCGCTATCCCGCGGCGCGCTGCTGCGGCGGCGGGACCGGGCGGCGGCGGGGCGGGAAGACCTCCGAGGGCTTCGGCGCGGGCCGGCCGGCCGGCCGGGTGGGCCGGGCAGGTTCCGCCGGGGTCTTGGGCCGTTCGGGTTCGGCGTCGGCGGCCCGGCCGCCGGGCAGGGCGAGCAGCCTGCTGCGCGGCGCGGGCGCCTTCACCGGCACGGCGCGTCCGGCGAGGCGGGCGCGGACCGAACGCTCGGCGAGCACCTGACAGCGCTCCAGGAGCGCCGCGGCCACCGGCCTGTGGCGCAGCGCCCGCAGCGCGGCGAGGTCGTCGGGGCCGGGGTCGTACCCGCCCGCCAGGGCGTCCTGGAGCAGTTCCAGGTAGCCGCTGACGGAGCCGGGGAGGGCGTTGCGGTAGCGGACGAGGTCGGCGAGGAGGAACGTGCGCAGCCGTCCCGCCTCGCCGACCGCCTCGTCCACGGCGCCGGCCAGCCGCAGGCAGTCCTGGACGTCCTCGTCCGGCAGGGGCATGGGATGGAGGGCGATGGCGAGGGCACGTCGGAGCACCCGCAGCTCGTCCGCGCTGAACGCCATGCCGCCGCGTGATCCGTATGGCGTGGGCATAACGCGACAATACGTGCTAAATGGACAAAATCCGCTTAACTGGCCGTCGGCGGCGCGGCGGCGGCGCACCGCCACCGCGAGCCGTTCCCGCAGGTACGGCCGGTGTCCGCTACATCCGGGACACGTTCCGCTCGTACACCAGGCGCAGTCCGATCAGGGTGAGCCAGGGCTCGTGCTCGTCGATGACGGAGGACTCCCCCAACACCATCGGCGCAAGGCCGCCCGTCGCGATGACGGTGACGTCCTCCGGGTCGGCCGCCAGTTCCTTCTTCATCCGGGCCACGACGCCGTCGACCTGGCCGGCGAAGCCGTAGATGATGCCCGACTGCATCGCCTCGACCGTGTTCTTGCCGATCACGCTGCGCGGCCGGGCCAGCTCGATCTTGCGGAGCTGGGCGCCCTTGACGCCGAGCGCCTCGACCGAGATCTCGATGCCGGGGGCGATGACCCCGCCGGTGTACTCGCCCCGGGCGGAGACCGCGTCGAAGGTGGTGGCCGTGCCGAAGTCGACGACGATCGCCGGACCGCCGTACAGGTCGGCGGCGGCGGCCGCGTTGATGATGCGGTCCGTGCCGACCTCCTTCGGGTTGTCCATCAGGATCGGCACGCCGGTCTTGATGCCCGGCTCGACGAGGACCGCGGGGACGTCGCCGTAGTAGCGGCGGGTCACCTCGCGCAGCTCGTGCAGGACGGCCGGGACCGTGGAGCAGATCGCGATGCCCTCGATGCCGTCGCCCAGCTCCATGCCGAGCAGCGGGTGCATGCCCATCAGGCCCTGGAGCAGCACGGCCAGCTCGTCGGCGGTGCGGCGGGAGTCGGTGGAGATCCGCCAGTGCTCGACGATCTCCTCGCCGTCGAACAGGCCGAGGACGGTGTGGGTGTTGCCGACGTCGATGGTGAGCAGCATCAGGCGCCGGCCCCGTCGGTGTCGCGGAAGTCCAGGCCGATGTCGAGGATCGGCGAGGAGTGGGTGAGCGCGCCGACGGCCAGGTAGTCGACGCCCGCCTCGGCGTAGGCGCGGGCGGAGTCCAGGGACAGCCGGCCCGAGGACTCCAGGACCGCGCGGCCGCCGACCAGCGCGACCGCCTCGGCGGTCTGGATCGGGGTGAAGTTGTCCAGCAGGATCAGGTCGGCGCCCGCGTCGAGCACCTCGCGGACCTGCTGGAGGGTGTCGACCTCGACCTCGATCGGTACGTCCGGGAACGCGTCCCGCACCCGCTTGAACGCCTCGGCGACGCCGCCCGCGGCGATGACGTGGTTGTCCTTGACCAGTGCCGCGTCCGACAGCGACATCCGGTGGTTGACGCCGCCGCCGCAGCGCACCGCGTACTTCTCCATGGCGCGCAGGCCCGGGGTGGTCTTGCGGGTGTCGCGGACCTTGGCGCCGGTGCCTTCGAGCACGTCGGCCCAGGCGCGGGTGGCGGTCGCGATGCCGGAGAGCCGGCACAGCAGGTTGAGCGCGCCGCGCTCGCCGGTGAGCAGGTCGCGGGTGCGAGTGGTGACGGTCAGCAGCTTCTGGCCGGGGGCGACCCGGTCGCCGTCCTCGACGTGCCGCTCGACCGCGAACTCCTCCGTGCAGACGATGGACAGGACGGCCTCGGCGATGCGCAGACCGGCCACGACGCCCGCCTCGCGGGCGGTGAAGTCACCGGTGGCCACGGCGTCCTCGGCGACGGTCGCGACGGTGGTGACGTCCACCCCGCCGTCCAGGTCCTCCTCGATGGCGACGTGCGCGACGTCCTCGACCTGGACCGGGTCCAGGCCCGCCTCCGCGAGGAGCTGGGCGAGGTCCGGGTCGAGGCCGCACTCCAGCGGGTCGAGCTCGTAGTCACCGCCGCAGCCGCAGCCGTCCCCGCAGCCTCCCTCGGACGGTGCGGGCGCGCCGATCCGGACCAGCGGTACGTCCACGGGTGTGGGGCGCGGATTCTCTTCGGGCGTGCTCACGGTTACGGCTCCTCGGTGACGTCGGCGGGGTGGGTGGGGGGTGCTGCTGCGCAGTCTGGTGCCTGCGCGGGGCCTACGGGCCCGAATGCCTCGGTCTCCGTCCGACGGAGGACGGGCAGGCGCTCCGGGGTGAGCCGGACGACGAGGTGGCGGCGCCAGTTCTCGTCGTCGCGCTCGGGCCGGTCCTCGCGCCAGTGGCAGCCGCGGGTCTCCTCGCGCCGGCGGGCGGCGGCGACCAGGACGCGCGAGACGAGCAACAGGTTGGTGACCTCCCACGCCTCGACGCCGGGCACCGTGACCTTGGGCTCGTCCGCCGCCACGGCCCGCGCGGCGCTGTCGTGGAGGGCCTCCAGCTCGTCGGCGGCGGTGGCCAGGCTCTCGCCGGAGCGCAGCACTCCGGCGCCCCGGGTCATGATCCGCTGGATCGTGGACCGGGCCTCCGGGGCGATCAGCGGGGACGGCGCGCGCTGGTCACCGGCTTCGGCGGGGCCCGCGCCGGGCCGCTCCTCGACGATGTCCGCCGCGATGCGCTCGGCGAAGACGAGGCCCTCCAGGAGGGAGTTGGACGCCAGCCGGTTCGCGCCGTGCACACCGGTGCAGGCGACCTCGCCGCAGGCGTACAGGCCGGGCACCGTGGTGCGTCCGCGCAGGTCGGTGCGGATGCCGCCGGAGGCGTAGTGCGCGGCGGGGGCGACCGGGACCGGTTCGGTGACCGGGTCGATGCCGTGGGAGCGGCAGGCCGCCAGGATCGTGGGGAAGCGCTGCTCCCACATCTCGGCGCCGAAGTGGCGGGCGTCGAGGTACATGTGCTCGGTGCCGTGCAGTTCCATCTGCCGGGTGATGGCCTTGGCGACGATGTCGCGCGGGGCCAGCTCGGCCAGCTCGTGCTGCCCCACCATGAAGCGGTTGCCGGACGCGTCGACGAGATGGGCGCCCTCGCCCCGTACCGCCTCCGACACCAGCGGCTGCTGGCCCTCGGAGCCGGCGCCGAGGAAGAGGACCGTCGGGTGGAACTGGACGAATTCCAGGTCGGAGACCTCGGCTCCGGCGCGCAGCGCCAGCGCCACGCCGTCGCCGGTGGAGACCGCGGGGTTGGTGGTGGCGGAGAAGACCTGGCCCATGCCGCCGGTGGCCAGGACCACCGCGGGGGCGCGGACCGCGCCGACGCCGTCGTGCTGGCCCTCGCCCATGACGTGCAGCGTGACGCCCGCGGTACGCCCTTCGGCGTCGGTGAGGAGGTCCAGGACGAGCGCGTTCTCCACGGTGTGCAGGGCGGCCTCGCGGACCGCCTCGACCAGGGCGCGGGAGATCTCGGCGCCCGTGGCGTCGCCGCCCGCGTGGGCGATGCGGCGGCGGTGGTGACCGCCCTCACGGGTCAGCGCGATGTCGCCGCTGTCCGTGGTGTCGAAGTGGGCACCGGTCCCGATCAGCCTGCGTACGGCGTCGGGGCCCTCGGTGACCAGCATCCGGACCGCCGCCTCGTCGCACAGACCGGCGCCCGCGACCAGGGTGTCGTCCAGATGCTGCTCGGGGGTGTCGCCCTCGCCGAGGGCGGCGGCGATGCCGCCCTGCGCCCAGCGGGTGGAGCCGTCGTCGAGGCGGGCCTTGGTGACGACGACGGTGGCGAGGCCCGCGGCCGCGCAGCGCAGTGCGGTGGTGAGACCGGCCACGCCGGAGCCGACCACCACGACGTCGGCGTCGATGGACCAGCCGGGGGCGGGGGCGGTCAGCCGTATTCCGGTCACGTGGTGGCTCCGAAGGTCAGCGGGATGTTGTCGATGAGCCGGGTCTTGCCGACCCTCGCGGCGACGGCGAGGATCGCCTCGCCGGTGGTGCGGTCGTCGGGGACCTCGGTGAAGTCGGCCGGGTCCACCAGCGCCAGGTAGTCCAGGACGAGCGGGGGCTGTGCGGCCGCCGCGTCGTCGAGGATCAGCAGCGCGGCGGCCCGTACCGCCGAGGGCCCGTCGACCGGGCGGGCCAGGGCCACCGCCTGGGTGTCGGCGGCGGCGCGGGCCTCGCCGAGCGCGGTGAGCGCGGCCGCCCGGCCGGTGGTGGCCGAGGTGGCCTGCGCGCGGGCGTGCAGCGCCTGCTGGGCGGCGAGCCGGTCACGGGCGGCGAACAGGGCCTTGGACAGCGCGAGGGCGGTGTGCCGCTCCTCGGCGTCCAGGAAGCGGTTGCGGCTGGAGAGCGCGAGGCCGTCCGGCTCGCGGACCGTCTCCACGCCGGCGATCTCCACCGGGAAGTTCAGATCGCGCACCATGCGGCGGATCAGTGCCAGCTGCTGGGCGTCCTTCTGCCCGAAGAACGCGATGTCGGGGCGGGTGAGGTGGAGGAGCTTGGCGACGACGGTGAGCATGCCGTCGAAGTGTCCGGGGCGCGAGGCCCCTTCGAGCCGCTCGCCCATGGGCCCCGCCGAGATCCGGACCTGCGGTTCGCCGCCGGGGTAGACCTCGTCGACGGACGGCGCGAAGACCGCGTCCGCCCCGGCGGCGGCCGCCACGGCGAGGTCGGCGTCGAGCGTGCGGGGGTAGCGGTCCAGGTCGGCGGCCTCGCCGAACTGGAGCGGGTTGACGAAGACGGTGACGACCACCTGGCCGTCGGGGCCCGCCGCCGCGCGGGCGGCGCGGATCAGGGTGGCGTGGCCCTCGTGCAGGGCGCCCATGGTCATGACGACGGCCCGCACCCCCTTGCGCGGAGCGGACGCGCCGAGCTCGGCGGCGGTATGGAGCAGGGCGGCGGGGCGGGGGGTGC
>NZ_JBCEWQ010000116.1:0-28028 GCF_038448545.1 Streptomyces sp. CLV115 | reverse complement strand
GGAAGGGGTGTCGGGTGCCCACCCGACAGCCTCTAGGGCAGCAGCCCCGCGCGCCGGGCCGCCACCACCGCCTCCAGCCGGGTGTGCGCCCCCAGCTTGCGCATCGCCGAACGCAGATAGCCCTTCACCGTCTCCGGCCGCAGCCCGAGCCGCTCGGCCGCCACCCCGTTCGTCGCCCCCGCCGCCACGCAGGCCAGCACGTCCAGCTCGCGGGGGGCCAGCTGGACCGCGAGGGGCCTGGGGGCACGGACCCCGGCCGCCGAGGCGAGGAGCCCGCACACCGTGAGCAGCTCGTCGCGCAGGGCCGGGTCGACGACCTTCGGGACCAGGGCCCGCAGCTCGCGGTGGGCCTCGCGGACGTCCTCCCACGCCTCCGGGGCGGCCCTGGGGTCCGTGACCTGTTCCCGGGTCGCGGACAGCAGCTGCTGCACCTCGTCCCGTACCACCAGGGCCTGCTCCACGTCGCGGGCGGCGGCGACCGCCGCGTCGAACGTGCGGTCCCCGAGCGTGATCGGCTCGCGCAGCGCCCCGTACAGCACACCGCGCACCTTGCGCCGCACCACCACGGGCACCGCCACCACCGAGCGCAGGCCCTCCGCCGCGACCGCCATGTCGTACTCGTGGCTGATGTGGCGCGAGGAGTGGTAGTCGGTCACCGCGCACGGCCGGGACAGCGCGATCGCCTTGCCGCCGAGCCCGCTTCCCGCCGAGATGACGAGCCCGCGCAGCACGCTGGTATGCGCCCCGTTCAGCTCGGCGATCCGGGCATGACGGGCGTCGGCGAGCAACCCGCCGAAGGCCACCGGCAGGCCACTGGTCCGGCGCAGCCGCAGCAGCGCTGTCTGCATCTCGACCGCATCGACGGAATCCGGCACGCTGACGCCTCCCTGCCCGGCTCCGGGGGGCTCGGCCACCCCTCGCTGCACCCCCGTTCGGGGGTGGTGAGACCTGGGTCACTGTTTACATGATGTTAAGTGACCGGTCCGGTCCGCAATGAGGAGGGCACATGTCGGCAACCAGTGCGACGGAAACGTTCCGGGCCGCCCGGGACTTTCTGCTGAAGCACCGTGAGGACTACCACGCGGCCTACGAGGGCTTCAGCTGGCCCAGGAGCGACCACTTCAACTGGGCTCTCGACTGGTTCGACGCCATCGCCGAGAACAACGACCGCACCGCCCTGCACATCGTCGAGGAGGACGGCGGACGCACCGAGGTGTCCTTCGCCCGGATGTCCGCCCGCTCCAACCGGGCCGCGAACTGGCTGCGCGCCCAGGGCGTGCGCGCCGGGGACCGGATCCTCGTCATGCTCGGCAACCAGGTCGAGCTGTGGGAGACGGCCCTCGCCGCGATGAAGCTGCGCGCCGTCGTCATCCCCGCCACCCCGCTCCTGGGCCCGGTCGACCTGCGCGACCGGGTGGAGCGCGGCCGGGTCCGCCACGTCCTGGTCCGGGACGCCGACACCGCGAAGTTCGAGGAGGTGCCCGGTGACTACACGCGGATCGCGGTCGGCGCAGAGGTGCCCGGCTGGCTCTCGTACGCCGGCGCCGACGAGCAGCCGGAGACCTTCGGGGCGGACCGGGAGACCGACGCCGACGAGCCGCTGATGCTCTACTTCACCTCCGGCACGACCGCCAGCCCGAAGCTTGTCGAGCACACCCATGTCTCCTACCCCGTGGGCCACTTGGCGACGATGTACTGGATCGGCCTCAAGCCCGGGGACGTCCACCTCAACATCTCCTCGCCCGGCTGGGCCAAGCACGCGTGGTCGAACCTCTTCGCGCCCTGGAGCGCCGAGGCGACCGTCTTCATCTTCAACTACACCCGCTTCGACGCGGGCCGGCTGATGGCCGAGATGGACCGCTCGGGCGTCACCAGCTTCTGCGCCCCGCCCACCGTCTGGCGGATGCTGATCCAGGCCGACCTCTCCCAGCTGAAGACCCCGCCGCGCGAGGTCGTCGCGGCCGGCGAGCCGCTGAACCCGGAGGTCATCGAGACGGTGCGGCGCACCTGGGGCGTCACCATCCGCGACGGATTCGGCCAGACCGAGACAGCCGTCCAGGTCGCCAACACCCCGGGCCAGCTGCTGAAGGCCGGTTCGATGGGGCGGCCCAGCCCCGGCTTCAAGGTCGAGCTGCTGGACCCGGTCACGGGCGAGCCCGGCGCGGCCGAGGGCGAGATCTCCCTGGACCTGTCCGGCCGGCCGGTGGGCCTGATGACCGGCTACCACGGCGACCCGGACCGCACGGCCGAGGCCATGGCGGGCGGCTATTACCGCACCGGCGACATCGGCTCGCGCGACGCGGACGGCTACATCACCTATGTCGGCCGCGCCGACGACGTGTTCAAGGCCTCCGACTACAAGATCTCGCCGTTCGAGCTGGAGAGCGCCCTGCTGGAGCACGAGGCGGTCGCCGAGGCGGCGGTCGTTCCCGCCCCCGACCCGGTCCGGCTCTCCGTACCCAAGGCGTACATCGTGCTCGCGGAGGGCTGGGAGCCCGGCCCGGACACCGCGAAGGCGCTGTTCGAGCACTCGCGTTCGGTCCTCGCCCCGTACAAGCGGATCCGCAGGCTGGAATTCGCCGAGCTGCCCAAGACCGTCTCCGGCAAGATCCGCCGCATCGAGCTCCGCGAGCGCACCGCCAAGGGCACCGGCACCGAGTACGACGAGGGTGATCTGCGATGAGCGAGCTCTCCTACGCGCACGGCACCGGCACCACGGCGCTCCTCGGCGACACCATAGGCCGCAATCTGGACCGCGCCGTCGAGACGTTCGGCGACCGCGAGGCACTCGTGGACGTCGCGTCCGGCCGACGCTGGACGTACACCGAATTCGGCGCCGCCGTCGACGAACTGGCCCGGGCCCTGATGGCGTCCGGGGTGGCCAAGGGGGACCGGGTCGGGATCTGGGCGGTCAACTGCCCGGAGTGGGTGCTGGTCCAGTACGCCACCGCCCGCATCGGCGCCGTCATGGTCAACATCAACCCGGCGTACCGGGCGCACGAGCTGGAGTACGTGCTGAAGCAGGCCGGGATCTCGCTCCTGGTCTCCTCGCTCTCGCACCGCACCAGCGACTACCGCGCCCTGGTCGGCCAGGTCCGCGCCGACTGTCCCGCGCTGCGCGCCGTGCACTACATCGGCGATCCGTCCTGGGACGAACTGCTGGCCACCGCCGGATCCGTGACACCGGAGCAACTGGCAGCCCGCGAGGCGGAGCTGTCCTGCGACGACCCGATCAACATCCAGTACACCTCCGGCACCACCGGCTTCCCCAAGGGCGCCACCCTCTCCCACCACAACATCCTCAACAACGGCTATTTCGTGGGTGAACTGGTCGGCTACACGGAACAGGACCGGGTCTGCCTGCCGGTCCCCTTCTACCACTGCTTCGGCATGGTCATGGGGAACCTCGGCATCACCTCGCACGGCGCCTGCATCGTGATCCCGGCCCCCGCCTTCGAGGCGGCCGCCGTGCTCACCGCCGTACAGCAGGAGCGCTGCACCTCGCTCTACGGCGTCCCCACCATGTTCATCGCCGAGCTGAACCTGCCGGACTTCGCCTCGTACGACCTCTCCTCGCTGCGCACCGGCATCATGGCCGGATCCCCCTGCCCGGTCGAGGTGATGAAGCGGGTCGTCGCCGAGATGCACATGGACGAGGTGTCCATCTGCTACGGCATGACGGAGACCTCACCGGTCTCCACCCAGACCCGCCGCGACGACGACCTGGAACGCCGCACCGGCACCGTCGGCCGGGTGATGCCGCACATCGAGGTCAAGGTCGTCGACCCGGTGACCGGGGTGACGGTGGAGCGCGGCACGGCCGGTGAACTGTGCACCCGTGGCTACAGCGTGATGCTCGGCTACTGGGAACAGCCCGAGCGGACCGCGGAGGTCATCGACGCCGGACGCTGGATGCACACCGGCGACCTCGCGGTGATGCGCGAGGACGGCTACGTACAGATCGTCGGCCGGATCAAGGACATGATCATCCGCGGTGGGGAGAACGTGTATCCGCGGGAGATCGAGGAATTCCTCTACGGTCACCCGAAGATCGCCGATGTGCAGGTGGTGGGCGTACCGGACGACATCTACGGCGAGGAGATCCTGGCCTGTGTGATCCCGAGGAGCCCGGCGGATCCGCCGACCCTGGACGAGGTGACGGACTTCTGCCGTGAGCAGCTGGCGCACTACAAGGTTCCGCGGCGGCTGCGGATCCTGGAGGACTTCCCGATGACGGTGAGCGGGAAGGTCCGGAAGATCGAACTGCGGGAGGGCTACGGGCAGTAGGGACGCAGCGCCCCGGGCGCGGTCAGGCGGCCTCGATGATGTCGCCGGTGCCGCCCCGGGTCGCGGCCGCCCACTCGATCAGCAGCACCTCGTAGGCGGCGGACTCCACGGAGGACCAGTCCTGGCCGGCGCGCGCGTCCACGAACGCCCGTATCGCCTCGTTCGCCCGGGCGGCGGACGGGGGTGCCGGACGGGTCGTGCGCGGCCGGTCGTCAGGTGTGTTCCGTGGAGTTAAAGCCATGCGCACCACCTTAAGGCCCGCCACTGACAGCGGGCCGAACATTTGTGGCCCCCTGGCCCGAACGTGACCGATTGCACTCACTGTTGCCGGTCGGTTCCGGTGAGCTGCCGCAGGTGCCCGGAGTGCGGGATCTCGCGGCGCATGCAGACCCGTGGCCAGTGATCCAGGCCGTGTTCGGCCTCCTGCGCCCTGATCTTCCGCAGCCCGTCGGTGAGTTCGCCGTCGTCAAGGGCGCGGAAGCCGAGGCGGGCGTAGTACGGCGCGTTCCAGGGGACGTGGGAGAAGGTCGTGAGCGTGAGCGCGCCCAGACCGCGCTCGCCCGCCCACCCGGCGAGACGGTCGATGAGCGCGCCGCCCAGGCCGCGCCGTGCGGCGGACGGGTGCACGGAGACCTGCTCGATGTGGGCCGCCCCGTCGACCGGGTCGGCGATCAGATAGCCGACCGGGCGGTCGTCCGGGTCCGCGGCCACCCAGGCGCGGCCGTCCCTGCGGTAGTCGTCCAGCAGCCCGAGTGCCGGCGGGTCGTCGTCCGCGATGGCGGTCATGCCGAGGGCGCGGAACGGTTCGCCGGCGGCACGTTCGATGTCCTGGAGCAGCGGGAGGTCGGTGCTGCGGGCGGTACGGATGCGCATGCCGCCAGTATGTCGTCTCAGGCCCCGGTGCTGAGCAGCTCGTCGGCCGGGCTGTTGACCGGCTGCGGGGTTCCCGCCGGGTCCATCAGGAAGAGCGGCATGCCCAGGCCCTCGGCGCGCGCCGAGGCGTCCGGCGCGTACCCCGGGACGGAGAAGAAGACGCAGGCGAGCGACGCGCTGAGCGCGTTCAGCCAGAGGCACTCGACATCGCGCAGGGCGGTCGGTCGGGCGACCGTGTCGACCTGGGCGATCAGCCCGGTGGCCCGCAGGTCGATCCGTGCGGGGGAGGTCTTCGGGGGCCGCACCACGTCGCGGTAGCCCAGCCACCTCAGATACCGGGCCGCGGTCGTCAGGGCGTCGTCCGCGCCGTGGATGGCGACGGCGCGGAACGCGGGCCGGGGCGCCGGGGCCGTGCGCGGCAGCGGGATGTGCGAGGGGCCGGCCGGCCCGGGCTCGTCGTCCGGCGCCGTCACCGGCCGGACCGGCACGCGCAGCACCGTCCCGCACGGGCAGCACAGCTCCGGCTGCGGCCATTGGTCCTGGCGCCCGCAGGAGGGACAGCGCACCGTCACCCAGTCGTCGTTCCAGGTGCGGTGGGTGATCGGCACGGCCGGGGCGCCGGGGAGCAGGGGCGGGGCGGTCGGCGCGCCGCACGGGCAGGGGTAGGCGGGCGGACTGTACGTGTGGTCGCGGCGGCAGGCCGGGCAGCGTACCGGCACCGACTCCACCATGTTCTCCCTCCGGCCCCGGGTGCGCCCCGGTCCCTCTGCCGACGGTCGCTCTCCCGGCGCACCGAAACACGTGCGCACCGGCCGTGACGGGCCGGCTCCGCTCCGGACTCCATCGTCCACCAAGAGCGACGTCCTGGGGAGGGACTTGGCGTACTTCGCGGGCGGACGCGCGCGCATCGGCGGCCGGGTGCGGCCGCTCTTGACGGCCGCCTGGGCGCGCTTTAGATTGACTTTCGTATAGCAGAATCAAGTTTCCGTAATGCGGAATTGGTGCTCTCAGGTGGCGCGACAGAGCCCGACTCCACCAGGTCCGAGCAGGAGCACTCAATGCCTCGAATGACCGCTGCCCGAGCGGCAGTTGAGATCCTCAAGCGCGAAGGCGTCAGCAACGCGTTCGGTGTGCCGGGCGCGGCGATCAACCCCTTCTACGCGGCCCTCAAGGCCTCCGGCGGGGTTCATCACACTCTGGCCCGTCACGTCGAGGGCGCCTCCCACATGGCGGAGGGCTACACCCGGGCGCGCCCGGGCAACATCGGCGTCTGCATCGGCACGTCGGGACCGGCCGGTACCGACATGATCACCGGCCTCTACTCCGCCATCGCCGATTCCGTTCCGATCCTCTGCATCACCGGCCAGGCCCCGACCGCGGTGCTCCACAAGGAGGACTTCCAGGCGGT
Source organism: Streptomyces sp. CLV115 (assembly GCF_038448545.1). Taxonomy (NCBI): domain Bacteria; kingdom Bacillati; phylum Actinomycetota; class Actinomycetes; order Kitasatosporales; family Streptomycetaceae; genus Streptomyces; species Streptomyces sp. CLV115. Next base: position 21,460 of record NZ_JBCEWQ010000116.1, on the reverse strand, counting down.
CGACATCGCCTCGATCGCGGCGCCCGTCACCAAGGCCGCGACGACCGTCCTGGAGGCCGCCCAGGTCCCCGGCGTCTTCCAGCGGGCCTTCCACCTGATGCGCACCGGCCGCCCCGGCCCGGTCCTCGTCGACCTGCCCATCGACGTCCAGCTCACCGAGATCGAGTTCGACCCCGATCTGTACGAGCCGCTGCCGGTGCACAAGCCCGCCGCGACCCGCAAGCAGATCGTGCGGGCCCTGGAGCTGCTGAACGAGTCCGAGCGCCCGCTGCTCGTCGCCGGCGGCGGCGTCATCAACGCCGACGCCTCCGAGCTCCTCGTCGAGTTCGCCGAGCTGACCGGCGTCCCGGTCGTCCCGACCCTGATGGGCTGGGGCGTCATCGCCGACGACCACGAGCTGAACGCGGGCATGGTCGGCCTGCAGACCTCGCACCGCTACGGCAACGCGAACTTCCTGGAGTCCGACTTCGTCCTCGGCATCGGCAACCGCTGGGCCAACCGCCACACCGGCAGGCTGGACGTCTACACCGAGGGCCGGAAGTTCGTCCACGTCGACATCGAGCCCACCCAGCTCGGCAAGATCTTCGCCCCCGACCTCGGCATCGCCTCCGACGCCAAGGCGGCGCTGGAGCTGTTCGTCGAGGTGGCGCGCGAACTGAAGGCGGCCGGAGGGCTCAAGGACCGCTCGCGGTGGGCCGCCTCCACCCAGGCGCGCAGGGCCACCCTTCAGCGCCGCACGCACTTCGACAACGTGCCGCTGAAGCCCCAGCGGGTGTACGAGGAGATGAACCGGGCGTTCGGCCCCGAGACCCGGTACGTCACCACCATCGGCCTCTCCCAGATCGCCGGCGCGCAGATGCTGCACGTCTACCGGCCGCGCCACTGGATCAACTGCGGCCAGGCGGGCCCGCTCGGCTGGACGATCCCGGCCGCGCTGGGCGTCGCCACGGCCGACCCGGACGGCTCCGTCGTCGCGCTCTCCGGCGACTACGACTTCCAGTTCATGCTGGAGGAGCTGGCCGTCGGCGCACAGCACCGCATCCCGTACGTCCACGTCCTGGTGAACAACTCCTACCTGGGGCTGATCCGCCAGGCGCAGCGCAACTTCGACATCGACTTCCAGGTCAACCTGGAGTTCGAGAACCTCAACTCGCCGGAGCTCGGCGTGTACGGCGTCGACCACGTCAAGGTCGTCGAGGGACTGGGCTGCAAGGCCATCCGGGTCACCGAGCCGGACCGGCTGCTGCCGGCCTTCGAGGAGGCCAAGAAGCTGGCCGCGGAGTTCCGGGTGCCGGTGGTCGTCGAGGCGATCCTGGAGCGGGTCACGAACATCGCGATGAGCGGTACGGACATCGCCTCCGTCAACGAGTTCGAGGACGTGGCCACGGACCCGGGCCACGCGCCGACGGCAATCAGGCCATACGCGGAGGCCTGACGTCGGAGGGCTTGCGGCCCGCCTCCCGAGGAGCACCTACCGACCCCCGTAGGTGCTCTTTCGGATTTCGCCCCGGCGGCATTCGAACCTGCGATACCCGCTTCAGGAGTGGGATCGAATCCTTGCCGGGCAGTGCTTTACCGTGCCGCAGGGCGCCGATCCACCTGATCGGTGCCCTGCGGCGTCGCACCCCATCCGGCTCGTGGCGCGCTGTGCCGAGCTGTCCGCTCACGCATCTCACCGCGCTGGGGCAGGCGTTTCGAGGCAACAGCGACTGGCTCCTTGCCGACACGTGCCCGGCGCCGCAGCAACGACGATTGATGATACGGCTCCTGCAAATCCGTCTACGAGAGGCATCGCCGCTGGTCGGCGGACGGCACCTGGGACCGGATCCTGCAGGCGGTCCAGGCCCACGCCGACCTGGCCGGCCGGATCGACTGGGGCATGGTCGGTGTCGACTCGACCTCCTGCAGGGCCCACCAGCACGCGGCCGGAGCGCGCAAGGCCACCCCGCGGGTTCCGAAAAAGGACGACGCCCCGGCATCACCGCCCTGACGAGGGGATCGGACGGTCCCGGGGCGGGCTGACCTGCAAGATCCACCTTGCAGGGGAAGGCGGGTGCCGCCCGATGGCTCTCCTAATCACTCCGGGCCAGTGGGGCGACGCCCCGCAGATGATCGAGGTCCTGGACCGGATCCGGGTTCCCCGCCCCCGGGGCGGACGGCCCCGGACTCGGCCCGACCACGTCAGCGGCGACAAGGCATACAGCTGCCGCCGAAACCGCCGCTACCTGCGACGACGCGACATCAAGCACACCATCCCGGAACCGAAGGACCAACGCGCCAATCGTCGACGCAGAGGCAGCGCGGGCGGAAGACCAACCGGCTTCGATCCTGACCGATACCGGCGCCGCAACGAGGTCGAGCGGACCAGCAACCGCCTGAAGAACTCCCGTGCTGTTGCAACCCGTTACGACAAGCGGGCCCATGTCTTCCACGGCACCGTCACCGCAGCAGCAGTCCGCCTCTGGCTCAAGCCGTGAAATACCGGGACCGACCTCTCAGAATCCCGGGGCGGGGATGAGGCTCGGCCACCACGGGGGCACACCGCTGGGGCACGGAGGAGTGGCGGCGCCCTCCCAGAAGATCGAGATGCCGCACCAGGCAACACCCAGCAGCGTCACCGCGAGAGCCAGGGCATGGAGGAGGGGACGGTTTCCCAGAAAGGCGCCCACCGTGACCCAGACCAGCAGCAGGACCGTCCAGAGACCCGGGATGAACAGCCACAGCAGGAAACCACCGTTGGCCGCGTTGTTCACTCCTACGTCACAGGCGGTCCACGACCTGCCCAAAAGCATGGCAGTGGATATCGCGAGCAGCAGAGCCACCGCCGCCCCGATCCCCCCGTGCAGCCGCCGACTCCCCACAGGCCCCCTTTTCTCCGTCCGCTGCGGGAAGCACCGGATCCGCATCGCTCATCACTGCCGCATCCACCCAGTCCCCCGGCACTGACCAACGGGGAACGGACGCCCCTGGATCCTAGTAATCACATGATCCGCCGGACAGTGCCTAGCGCTGAGCCCGGTTGCTTGCCCTCGTCGGACGTACGGCAGCACCTGTATCAGGGCACCGGCCTGCTCATCCCTCACCGCAAACGACGCGGCCAGACGCACCTCGGTCCGCAGCAGGCGGCGAGAACGCCGTCCATCGCCGGGCCCGATCACGGGGCGAGCAGGCTCTGTCCTGACTGAAGAACTGGAAGATCCTGCGTGACTGCCGCCTCAAGGTTCGCCCCATGCGGAGTCTTTAGCCGACCGCTGCTTGGCGAAAGCCCCCGCTGCAGAACCAGTCGTCGGCAGCGAGCGCTTCATACAAAGCCACCATCCAGGAATTCTCGTGCGGGCGTGCACGTGAGAGTCCCTTCAGGTGCTCACGGACGTCTGCTGCCTGCCGTAAGGCGATGAAAGCGGCAATCGCCGAGATGGATTCCTACCGCCGCATCGTCGGTCCGGCGACGCGCCAGCGCGTTCGCTCCACGCTACGGGCCGCGTTGAACGCCGCGATCGCACAGCAGTTGATCACCTTCAACCCTGCCGCCATGTCGAGTTGGAGGCGGGCAAGCGCCCCAAGGCGCTTGTGTGGACGGAAGAGCGCACCCTTCCACGGGAAGCGCACCGGAGAGAAGCCCTCACCGGTGATGGTCTGGGCGCCGGAACACACCGGCCTCTTCCTCGACCATGTAGCCGAGGATCGGCTGTACGCGCTGTTTCACCTGGTTGCCTTCCGCGGACTTCGGCGAGGCGAGGCATGCGGTCAGAGGTGGACCGACACGCACCTGGAGGCTGGGCTTCTCGCGGTTGCCAAGCAACTCGTCGTGAACGGCTGGGAGGTGTACGAGGACGATCCCAAGACCGATGCCGGAGCGCGCACCATCGCCCTCGACTCCGACACGGTCCAGGCCCTCAAGCGGCACCGCGCCCAGCAGGACAAGGACCGCAAGGAGTGGGAGAGCGGCTGGGTGGAGACCGGAAGGGTTTGCTCCATCCCGCCAACGTCACACGGCGGTTCATCGAGCTGCACGAGGAAAACGGTCTTCCGCCGATTCGGCTCCACGACCTCCGACACGGTGCCGCGACACTGGCTCACGCGGCCGATGCCGGCCTGAAGGACATCCAGGAGATGCTCGGCCACGATGCCGAGCGAGCTGCGCGGCTGACGGCATCGGAGCCCGCCACCCGCAGCCGTTCCCCCGCTCCGGGTGGCTCCCCTGCCCGGCAGGACGGGGCGCCGTCCTGCCGGTGCGCGGGCCGAAGGGCCCGGTCGCTCAGGTTCTGCCGGGTTTGCCCGTCGAGACCAGCAGGAGGACGGACGAGCCCGGTGCCACCGGTTCTGCGCCGCCCCGGGGGTCACTGCTGATCACCTGCCCGGCGGGAGCGTTCCAGTCCGTGTGCCGCATGATCGTGCAGCTCAGTCCGAGTCCGCGCAGCAGGCTTCCGGCCTGTTCGACCGGCATGCCGGCCAGGTCCGGCAGCGCGATGCCCGCTCCCGCGGTCTGCTCCTGCTCCTGTGTCGGAGTCGCATCGGCGCTTCCGCTCTTGGGGGTGCCGGTGGCGAGCGGGGTGCACGCCCTGTTCGCCGGTGGGGACAGGGACGGGGAGGCGCCGGGCGCGGGCGGCACGGGCTTCAGCTCGAAGAACCCCACCGTGGCGCACGCCAGCACGCAGCACGCCGCAGCGGTGCCGAGGAGCGCCCGGCGGGTGCGGCTGCGGCTGACGACTCGCTCGATCGCGGCCGCGTCGACGACCGGCGCCGTCGGCCCGTCGGCGAAGGAGGCCACCGCGGCACGCAGCTCGGCTTCGAGGCCCGGCTCGAACGGGGCGGGTCCGGACGACGTGTTCCTCACTTCGTACCTCCGAAAGCGGCCGACGGGGTGTGCGGCGCCTGGGCGCCCGATACGGAATCGCGCAGCTTGGCCAGGCCGCGGGCGAGCTGGGACCTCACCGCACTCGAAGAGATGTCCAGGATGCCGGCGACCTGCCGGGCGTCCAGATCGTGCAGGTAGTACAGGACCACCACGCTGCGCATGCCCATCGGCAGCCCGAGCAGTGCCTCGATCAGTTCCGCGCGCAGATCCACCTGCCCGAACCGGTCCCGGGGGTCGGCCGTCTCGGGCACCCCCGACAGCCCGGGGCGCTCGCCCAGGCGCGACAGCCGCCGCCAGCGGTCGTTGGCCAGGTTGACCAGTACTTTGCGCACGTACGCCTCCGGCGAGTCCGCCACCTCGACCTTCCGCCAGTGTCGGCACGCCCGCTCCAGCGCCTCCTGCACCAGATCCTCGGCCACGTGCACGTCACCGGTCAGCGCATACGCGGTGCGGAACAACGCTCCCGACCGCTGTGCGACGAACTCCGTGAATCCGTTGCCCGGACCGCTCCTGCGAAACCTCACCCGCCGACCTCCTCTCCTCGTCCCGTCCCGATCACTGCCCCCATGACGGCGGAACGGGGCCGGGTGCTGCACCGAGCCGCCGGCAGTGACGTGAATCACAGCTGGGACGGAAGGGTGTCCCAGGACCTCGCGCCGCTGCCGCCCGGGGTGGGGGCGGGGCCCGGCGTCCCGCGCGGGCGGACGCGACGCCGCTCTCGACCTCGGCGAGTTCGCCCCCGCCGGCCCCGTCCTGCGGGTCATCCCCGGCGGCCGGGACAACCGGCCCGGGTCGGCAGGGTAACGGCCGGCCGTCGCCTTCGCCGTGCTCTCGGAGCCACTCGGCGACATCGTGCACCTCGTGCACCCGGCGCCCGGTGACTTCCTCGTGCAGGTCCATGTCCTCGGTGTCGAGGGCGATCAGGATCGCGGTGCCGCGCAGGGCGGAGGCGACGTTCAGCAGGTCCTCGTCGCGGTAGTCCTGCATCCGCCAGCCGAGATCGCCCATCCGCTCGACCAGCAGCCGCAGGCCGCCCGCGGCTGCCACGGCCTGGCGGGCGAGAGCGGCAAGCTCGGCGTTCCGGTCCTCAGCCACACCTCCAGCGTGCGCCCGTTCTGGCCGGGCCGCCCCCGGCAGCGAAGATCATTCCTTAGCGCTAACCGCTGTACCGCTGCTACTCGCGACCGATGTTGCGGTGTCGCGTATTCCAGCTCAGAGCGCCCCAATCGGTCACTTTGGGTCATGCGGGCGGTGTCCAGGGTCCGGCCCGGAGTGAGTATGTTCGTCCGATGGCGCGTTCGAAGCGCTTCGGGAGGGGAGAGTGCCGGTGGACGTCGTCGCGATTATGGAAGCACTGGCTGAACAGGGCGTAACGGTGCTCTTCAAGGCCGACGCTGAGCGGATGGCAGAGAGGGGCAAGCCTTGGACCTTCGTCGCCAGTGGAGCGCCGTTGCGCGAGGACGTCCTTGTGCGAACCGATGCCGCGTCTGTGGAGCAATGCCTCGCAGTGTGCTTGCCCCGCCTGCGGGAGCTGGGCTTTTCGTTCCCTGAGCTGAGAGAGCGGGTGTGACCGAACCGCCGCCCTGGATGTCAGTGCCGACTGCTTACATGAGCCCATGGACACCGTGCACACGACCGCCGCCCTCCTCCCGGACCCCGCCGAGCTCCGCGCGCGCCTGCGCGCGCTGGCCGTGCTGGACCAGGCGATCTGCCGCGACCCGCGGTTCTCCCGCTACTCCTTCTCCACCACCTGGGGGCCTGGGACGGAGGCGGCCATGATGGACAACGGCTCGGGTGACGACTTTTCCGTCCTCTTCACCCCGGCCGGTGTGCTCGTCCGCGGCTTCGACCACGAGTCGGAGATGAGCCCGTACGCCACGGACGACGAACAGGTCTGGCCCGGTGTCATCGACGAGGTGCCCGCCGCGCTGCGCCCGCTCCTGAACGACCCGGCCTTCGTCGACGAGGGCCTCGGAGCCCCGCGGGTCACCGCCTGCCTGTGGTGGGAGACCGGCGGCAGCGCCTGGCGCACCGGCTCGGGCATCGAGTTCCCCTCGGGCAGCCCGGACCCGGACGGCTCCGGGCACCTCTTCCGCCTCCTCACCGACCGCTCTTCCGAGGCCGTCCAGGCGCACTTCGAGGAGGACTACGGGCGGCCCGTCCCCCTCGACACCGTCCGCCACGTCCTCGCGGGCCACCCCCTGACCCCCGAAGCCGCCCACGGCCTCAACCCGGCCGCCCTCTCCGACGAGGCCCTGCTCCGCCGGATCGCCGCCGACCCCGAGGTCGAGGCGTACCTCGCCTGCGACGGCGAGTTCGACCTCACGCGGACCGACCCCATCGAGTCGATCGCCCTGCCGGCCGGTCTCCCGGTGGAGCCCGTGGCCGGCTGCAACGCGGGAGGCACCCACTACCTCTGCGGCCCGGCCGGCTCCGACCGCGTCCGCCCCGTGCTCTACACCGACTCCGAGGGCCAGGCTTCCCTCATCGCGGAGTCCCTCGCCGAGGCCCTGACCCTGGCCATCGTCCTCCCCTCCTGGCACGACGTCCTGGCCGGCTTCCGTCCCCCCGCGCTCAACGCCGACTACCTTGAGGACAACCCGGACCACCCCGAGGTCCGCGACCGCCTCCTCGCCGCCCTCCGCCTCCCCTTGGCCACCGAGCCCGAGGTCCTGGCCCGCCTCCTCACCACGGCCGCTCGCACCGTCCCGGACGGCTTCCTCCCTTTGGTTGAGGGCGAGGAGGACGCGCCCTTCGAACCGATGCTCCGTCTGCCGGGCGAGTAGGACAGCCCCGCCGCGCGCCGCCTTCCGGACCCGACGCACCGCTACAGCGAAGCCATGACCGCACTGCCCGACTGGAGGCGCCCGCCCCGCGCGGAGGGCTGTTCGCGGAGGACGTGGACCGCCTCCCCGAGGTTCGGCCCAGCGCATGCCGGACTTTCGGCAGGAGACTTTGGGGGGATCGACCTCAAGGACGTGGAGGGATGGGCCGTCACCGGGCATCACAATGACGTCGGGCGTGCGAGGCTCGCACCATGACGACGGAGAGCAGCCAGCAGTACGGGAAGCACAAGAAGTTCCGCCAGTTTGTCGACTGCCCGCGCTGCGGCTACACCGACTTTCCTCCCGGCCAACTCAATGAGGAACAAACGATTGAGACCCGGACGTGCGAGGACTGCGGCACGGAGGTAGACACAGAACCATTCTTTACCGCGCCTCCAGGCGAAGCCACCCACACCTTCGATAGCTGAGATCCAGGGGCCAAAGTTCCGACAACTTCAGACCCGACAGTCGACTTGCCTAATGAAGGTACTGGAAGTCACCGTGCGTCCAGCCATGCGGGCCTGCAGGGATGCCCCTCTCGGGGCGTAGGTGGGCGTGCTTGTCGAGGAGGACCTTGCGATCCGCGAGAGCAGTGCCCTGCTGCCCTGTCGAAAGCGTCGCCCGCGCCCTGGGCCGGCACCGCTCCCGCAAGCCGGTCAGCCTTCCGGACGGCCAGGCCGGCCTCGGTCACCTCGGCGGTGACCGAGGCCGGTACCGCGGGCATTCCCGTCTCATCGGCAGCACGGCCGAGTGCTGTATGGAGTTCCGCGAGGTGTGTGCCGAGCTTGAACGTCTGCGTCGGCGACAGGTCGGTTCCGCGCATGTGCTCCCCGGCTGACCAGGGGAAGAGGCAGTAGGCGCCGCCGCGGACCTCGGCGATCACGTCGCCGTGGGAGGTGAGGAGCGGGGTGCATACGGGAACGCCGTACGAAGCCAGGAGAGGAAGGACCGCGAGGGTGCGGCGCGGTCGATTCAGCGGCACGTCCGTGGCGCGCTTGAGGGCGAACCTCACTGTGCGGGTGTCCAGCCGCCAGTTCACGTTCATGAGGTCATCGGTGAGGTGGTGTCGGTTCAGTACTTCGTTGAGGCCGTACGCCCGGATCAGCTCGGCGAGATCATCTGCGGGGAGGTGCGCTCTGCCCGCCACGTTCGCCTCGGTCACCCGGGCGTCGAGAACGGGAGACGGCCGTGCAGACGTACAAGGGTCACCATGCACCACGGCACAGAAAAGGGCGCAGAGTACGGGACCGTATCCGTACTCCGCGCCCTGGTTCTGGGAGAACAGGGACCGCGGCGGTAGTGCGAAGGGGGGCTGCACGGGGCCTTCTGGTCAGGTGACCGGGCCGCCCGCCCATGTACCACCGCACTGGCATCGCACAACCGCCGCGACCTCGTCCTGCCCGTGCCGCGCGGCACCCCTCATCCGGGTGCGCGGCACGAGCAGGGCTCGGGGGAGGCTCAGTCCTCGCGCAGTGCGCGGACCGCCTCCTCCACGCGCCTGCCGTACTCGGCGTCGGCGGCGTGGAAGTGGGCGAGGTTCTTCTCGATCACGTCGTCGCGGGTGACCTGGGACAGGCCCCCGGCGATGTTCGCGACCAGACGGCCCTTCTCGTCCTCGGACATGAGCCGGTACAGCTCGCCCGCCTGGAAGAAGTCGTCGTCCTTGGTGTGGGCGGGCGCCGCGTGGGTGCCGGTCCAGCCGTGGACCGCCAGCGGGGCGGAGAGCGCCGCGCCGGTCTGTGCCGGGCCCGCGTACGAGTTGGGCTCGTAGTTCTTGTCGTGGCGGGCGCCGTTGCGGGTGGCGTGCAGCCCGTCGCGGCCGTAGTTGTCGACGACGGCGGTGCGCGGCGCGTTCACCGGGAGCTGGGTGTGGTTGACGCCCAGCCGGTAGCGGTGCGCGTCCGCATAGGCGAACAGCCGGCCCTGGAGCATCTTGTCCGGCGAGGGGCCGATGCCGGGCACGAAGTTGTTCGGGGAGAACGCGGCCTGCTCGACCTCGGCGAAGACATTGTCCGGGTTGCGGTCCAGGACCAGGCGGCCGACCCGCTGGAGCGGGAGGTCGCCGTGCGGCCACACCTTGGTGAGGTCGAACGGGTTGAAGCGGTAGTCCGCGGCCTCGGCGGCCGGCATGACCTGCACGTACAGCGTCCAGGACGGGTTCATCCCGCGCTCGATGGACTGGAGCAGGTCCGTCTGGTGCGAACTGCCGTCCTTGCCCGCGAGTTCGGCGGCCTGCTCGCTGGAGAGGGACCGCACGCCCTGGTTCGTCTTGAAGTGGTACTTGACGAAGAAGGCCTCGCCCTCGGCGTTCGTCCACTGGTAGGTGTGCGAGCCGTAGCCGTTCATGTGGCGGTACGAGGCGGGGATGCCGCGGTCGCCCATCAGCCAGGTGACCTGGTGTGTGGCCTCGGGCGCGTGTGCCCAGAAGTCCCAGACGTTGTCCGGCTCCTGGCGGCCCGTGAACGGGTCGCGCTTCTGCGAGTGGATGAAGTCGGGGAACTTGATCGGGTCCTTGATGAAGAACACCGGGGTGTTGTTGCCGACCAGGTCGTAATTGCCCTCGTCCGTATAGAACTTGAGGGCGAATCCGCGCGGGTCGCGCACCGCGTCCGCGCCGCCCAGCGAGTCGGCGACGGTGGAGAAGCGGATGAATGTCTCGGTGCGCTTGCCGACGGCGGAGAGGAAGTCGGCGCGGGTGAAGCCGGTGACGTCGTCGGTCACCTCGAAGTAGCCGTACGCGCCGGAGCCGCGGGCGTGGACCACGCGCTCCGGGATGCGCTCCCGGTTGAAGCGGGCCAGCTTCTCCAGCAGGTGCTGGTCCTGGAGGAGGATCGGGCCACCGGCACCGGCGGTGGCGGAGTTCTGGTTGTCGGCGACCGGGGCGCCTGACTCGGTCGTAAGCACACGCTGCGTCATGGTGTCGGGGCGACCTTCCGTACGGGAGCTGCTGAACTGCGACGGCTCGGGGCTCCAGGAGCGTAGGTACGCCCCGAACCCGACGTCAACAGTTTGTTGAATTTGCTGGCTGGTGTTCCGGACGGCGCCGACGCCTGGGCGCGACAGGACAGGTGTCGGCGCCGACGCCGTCCGGAAGTCTCCGGGGTGCGGGCCGGTCAGGCCCGGACGGGCCGACCCGACAGGCGCTCGACCGAGCGCAGCAGTGCCGAGTGGTCCAGGCCGCCGTCGCCCTGCGCGCGCAGCGAGGCGACGAGCTGGGCGACCACGGCGCCGACGGGCAGCGCGGCACCGACATTGCGGGCGGCGTCCGTGACGATGCCCATGTCCTTGTGGTGCAGGTCGATCCGGAAGCCCGGTGTGAAGTCCCGCTTCAGGAAGTTGTCCTTCTTGCGGGCCAGGACGGTCGAGCCGGCCAGTCCGCCGCCCAGCACGTCCAGCGCGGCGGCGAGGTCGACGCCGGACTTCTCCAGGAAGACCACGGCCTCGGCGCAGGCCTGGATGTTGACCGCGACGATCAGCTGGTTGGCGGCCTTCACCGTCTGGCCGGAGCCGTGCGGGCCGCACAGCACGATGGTCCTGCCGAGCGCCTGGAGGATGGGCCCGGCGGCGTCGAAGTCGGCCTGCTCGCCGCCGACCATGATCGACAGCACCGCCTCGACGGCACCGGCCTCGCCGCCGGAGACCGGGGCGTCGAGCACCCGGATGCCCTTGTCCTTCGCGTTCTTCGCGAGGTCCACGGAGGTCTGCGGGGTGATCGACGACATGTCGATCAGCAGCGCGCCGGACTTCGCGTTCTCCAGGATGCCGTCGGGGCCGTAGGCGATGGCCTCGACCTGCGGGGAGGCGGGCACCATCGTGATGACGACATCGGCGTCCCGGACCGCCTCGGCGACCGAGCCCGCGCCGGAGCCGCCGGCCGCGACCAGCCGGTCGATCTTGTCCTGCTCCAGGGTGTGGCCGGTGACGTCGTACCCGGCCTTGATCAGGTTCTCGGACATGGGGGAGCCCATGATGCCGAGCCCGATCCACGCAACCTTGGGGAGGTTGTTGCTCATGAGGGTGCCTTCCGATAAGCGTGTGTACGAGGGGGAGCCGGCCGCCCTCAGCGGGCGGCCCGCGCGGTGGCCGGGAGCCACTCGAAGGCCTCGGCGCTCGGCCGGTCGCCCGGCTTGTACTCCAGGCCGACCCAGCCGTCGTAACCGGCCTTCGTCAGCTCGTCCAGGAGCTGCTCCAGCGGGAGCGAGCCGGTGCCGGGCGCGCCGCGCCCCGGGTTGTCGGCGATCTGGACGTGGCCGGTCCTGGCGGCGTAGGCCGTGACGACCTGGCCGAGGTCCTCGCCGTTCATGGACAGGTGGTAGAGGTCCAGCAGGAACTTGGCGTTCCCGAGGCCGGTCGCCGCGTTGACCCTGTCGACGATCTCGATCCCGGCCGGTGCGCTCACCAGGGGATAGCGCGGAGACTCCGGCTCGTTGAGGGTCTCGATCAGGAGTACCGCCCCGATCCGGTCGGCCGCGCGGGCGGCGGCCGCCAGGTTCTCCAGGGCGAGTTCGTCCTGCACCGCCGGGTCCACGCCGTCGACACGGTTGCCGTACAGCGCGTTGAGCGCCCTGCAGCCGACCGAGGCGGCGAAGCCCGCCGCCACGTCGATATTGGCGCGGAAGCGGTCCGACTCCGTGCCGGGCACGGAGAGCGCGCCGCGGTCGGGGCCGGGCAGCCGTCCGGCGTAGAAGTTCAGTCCCACCAACTGCGTGCCCGCGTCGTCGAGCGCCTTCTTGAGGGCGTCGAGCTCGGCCTGCGGAGGGGTGGGGGTCTCGATCCAGGGCCACCACAGCTCGACCGCCGTGAAGCCGGCCGCCGCGGCGGCCGCGGGACGCTCCAGGAGCGGGAGTTCCGTGAAGAGGATCGAAAGGTTCACATCGAAGCGCTGGTCCGGGTAGCCCATGAGGGTTCGGCGCTCCTTCCGTATTGCGGAAGTTAGTTTCTACTCAACGGAAGATTGCCCGGAGCGGTGGAGGCTGTCAAGGGGGTGCCCGGAATTCGGGCCCGGTGCGTTCGTGCGGGTTGCGCAAGGTGGGCCCCCAATTGCGCCGGTTGCCGAGGGGGTCCGGGGCGCGCCAGGGTTGCCGGTGCGACCGATGCAGCCGACCCCCCCCACGAGGTGCCTCGCATGAACCACGCCACCAGCCGGCGCGCCGTCCTCGGAGCGCTCCTCGCGGGCGCGGCCCTGTCGGCGGCTCCCGCGCCGCCGCGCTCCCCGCTTCCCGGGCCGGACCCCGCCGCCGAGGCCGGTCCGCGCCCGCGCACCACCCCGCGCCTGCTGATCGGCACCTACACCTCCGCCGAGGGCGGCGGCCCCGGAATCGGGACGGCCGGCTACGACGCCGCCACCGGGGCGATCACCGCGGGACCGGTGATCGCGGGCGTCGCCAACCCCTCGTACTTGGCCCTGCACCCCTCCGGCAGCACCGTCTACGCGGTCGACGAACAGGAGCAGGGCGGTGTGACCGCCGTGGCGCTGTCGCCGGACGGCGGCCACCGGGTGCTGGGCACCCGCGCCACGGGCGGGGCCGGGCCCACCCATCTGTCCGTCCACCCCACGGGAAAGTGGCTGCTCAGCGCGAACTACACCGCGGGCAGCGTCGCGGTGCACCCCATCGGGGAGGACGGATCGCTGGGGGAACGCACCGACCTGGTCGCCCACGACAGCCCGCCGCCCGGCCCCGGACAGGACGGGCCGCACGCCCACCAGATCATCACCACCCCCGACGGCGGCCACGTCCTCGCCGTCGACCTCGGCACCGACGCCGTGTACACGTACCGGCTCGACGAGCGGCGCGGCACCCTGGACCAGGTCTCCTGCGCGGCGCTGCGCCCCGGCGCCGGACCCCGGCACCTCACGTTCCATCCCGGCGGCCGCCACGCCTACCTCGCCTGCGAGGTCGACAACACCGCGGTCGTCTGCGGCTACGACCCGGCCACCGGCACCCTCTCGCCGGGCGCCCCGCAGCCCACCGGGACCGGGCCGGGCACCAGCTACCCCGCGCAGTTCCTGGTCACCGGCGACGGCCGGTTCGCCTACCTCGCCAACCGGGGGCACAACAGCCTCACCCGCTACGCGGTGGAGGGCGACGGGGCCGTGCTCCGGCTGCTCGGCACCGTGCCCGTAGGTGGCGACTTCCCCCGGCAGATCGCCTTCTCGCCCGATGGGAAACTGCTCTTCGCGGCCAACCAGAGATCCAGCACGGTGACGGTCTTCCGGGTCGGCACCGGTGACGGCGGTCTGACCCGCACGGGTGCGGCCTTCGCCGCCCCGGTCGCCGTCTGCGTACTGCCGTACGCGGGCGTGCGCCCGGCCGGTCACTGAGCGCGGATCGATCTCCCCACGGGTCCGGCGCGGGTCCGTTAGGGTCGGGCGCGAGCCGCGGGCTGCACAGCGACGCGGCGAACGCATGAGGGAGGCACAGTGCGCTTGAGAGTGGAGTTCACCACCGAGCCCTTCGATCTCGACGAGGCGCCCGCCCACGCGGTCGTGGCCCGCGAGGTCATCCAGTCGGCCGACCTGGACGCCGTGGACGTCGGCCCCTTCGGCAACACGGCGGAGGGCGGCGCGGACGAAGTGCTCAGCGCGGTGGACTCGCTGCTGCGCCGCGCCCTGGCATCGGGTGCCACCCGGGTGTCCCTCCAGGTGAACGTGGTCGGGGAGGACTCCCAGTGACCGAACCGGCCGACCACCCGCTCGTCACCGCGGTCAAGCCGCTCGTCGACGCCATGGGGGCCGAGCTGCTCGGACCCGAGCAGGCCGAGCCCGACGACGTCGTACTGGCCTGGGAGGGCGAGGACGTCATAGCCGTCCGGCTGCCCCAGCTCTCGGAGTCGCTCGATCACATCCTGGCCGCCATGGAACGCCGGCACGGCATGCCGCTCGCCGAGCTGGACCGCCGCACCAAGCAGTCGGTGGTCCGGGCCCTGGAGGCACGTGGTGCCTTCTCCGTGCGGCACGGCGTGGAGACGGTGGCAGGCGCGCTGGGGGTCAGCCGCTTCACCGTCTACAACTACCTGAACAGGGAAAATGCTGCCAAAGGCGAGTAGTTGAGGCGGTAGGTGAGCGAAGGCCGTGCAAGGTCGCGGAGAGCCGTCGTCCGGAGTGCCGGGCGACGGCTTCTTGCGTTCGCGTAATTTCAACAAAGTGTTGACGTGGTGTTGCGGAGGGCGTTAGCTATCCGCAGCCCGACCGACGCGAAGCGGAAAACGCACAGCGAAAACAGCCACGGAGGCTCCCGTGACTTCGAGCTCCACTCCGGGCCTCGCCCGGTTCAACACCCTGGCGGACGACGAGGCCACCACCGCATTGCACGAGGTGTGCGCCGGCGAGGCATGGGGAAGAGAGATCCTCTCCCGACGCCCGTACGCCACCGCCGAAGCCCTCCTGAGCGCCAGTGACGCCGCCACGGCCGCACTGACCACCGAGGAACTGGCCGAAGCGATGGCCGGTCACCCGCCGATCGGCCGCCCGAAGCCCGGAGACCCGACCTCCTCCCGCGAACAGCGCGGAATGGCCGGCGCCACCGAGGAACTCAAGGCCGAGATGCTCGAACTGAACCTGGCCTACCAGGAGCGGTTCGGACATGTCTTCCTGATCTGTGCCACCGGAGCCACCGGTGAGCAGATGCGCGACGCGGTGAAGTCCCGGATCGGGAACTCGCCCGAGCAGGAGCGCGGGATTGTGCGCACCGAGCTGGGCAAGATCAACCGCATCCGGCTGACCCGTCTCGTAACCGAAGGAGAGTGACGGTCTTGAGCACCGACACCACCGCATCGGTGTCCACCCACATCCTGGACACCAGCATCGGCCGCCCCGCCGCGGCCGTCGCCGTCACGCTGGCCGCCCGCAGCGGCAGCGGCGCACCCTGGGCGGCGCTCGGCGGATCCGCGACCGACGCGGACGGGCGATGCAAGGACCTGCCGGCGCTGCCGGAGGGCACCACCCACGTACGTCTCGACTTCGAGACCGAGGCGTACTTCGCAGCCAAGAAGCAAGCCGAGGCGCAGCAGGACGCCCCCCGCGTAAGGGACAGCGGTGCCTTCTTCCCGGAAGTGGCGATCACCTTCGCCGTCGTACCGGGCGAGCACTACCACGTACCGCTGCTGCTCAACCCGTTCGGCTACTCCGTTTACCGAGGGAGCTAGCAGACATGCCCACGATTCTCGGCCAGAACCAGTACGGCAAAGCAGAGAACCGCGTCGTCAAGATCACCAGGGACGGCGACACCCACCACATCAAGGACCTGAACGTCTCCGTCGCCCTCTCCGGCGACCTGGACGACGTCCACTACAACGGTTCGAACGCCAACTGCCTTCCGACGGACACCACGAAGAACACCTGCTTCGCGTTCGCCAAGGAACACGGCATCGAGTCGGCCGAGCAGTACGGCATCCACCTCGCCCGGCACTTCGTGGACAGCCAGCCCTCGATCCACCGCGCGCGCATCCGCATCGAGGAGTACGCCTGGGAGCGCATCGCGGGCTCCGACGGCAACTCCAGGTTCATCGGCGCCGACGAGGTCAAGCACTCCTTCGTACGCAAGGGCCAGGAGACCCGCCTCGCGCAGATCACCTACTCCGCCGGAGGCGACGGGGAGGCGAAGTTCGAAGTCCTGTCCGGGCTCAAGGACCTGACCGTGATGAACTCCACGAACTCCGAGTTCTGGGGCTACATCAAGGACAAGTACACGACGCTCCAGGAGGACTACGACCGCATCCTCGCCACGTCCCTGTCGACGTGGTGGCGGCACAACTGGACCTCTGACGAGCAGCGCATGCCGCAGTGGGAGAAGTCCTACGAACAGGCCAGGAAGCACATCCTCCAGGCGTTCGTGGAGACGTACTCGCTCTCGCTCCAGCAGACGCTGTACCAGATGGGTTCGCGGGTCATCAACAGTCGCAGCGAGATCGACGAGATCCGCTTCTCCGCTCCCAACAAGCACCACTTCCGGCAGGACCTCTCCGCCTTCGGGCTGGAGAACGAAGCCAAGGACGGCGCCGTGTACTACGCGGCCGACCGCCCCTACGGCCTGATCGAGGCCACCATCCTGCGCGACGGCTGCGAGCCGCACATCCCGGTCGACATGACCAACCTCTGACGCCGGGCGCGGGGGCCCCCCCCCCCCCGCCGCCCGCAGTCGGCGGGGACGCGCCACACCGGAGGGAACAACCAGCCATGGCAACGCCTGCAAAAGGGCCGGCAGAAGGCCCGTGTTCCACCCGGCCGGAAGGGCCCGAGGCCCACCCGGTCGACCAGAAGCTCCACCTCTCGCGGCTCGTCCCCGCCGCGCTCCAGCACATCGCCGCCATGTACGCGGGAGTGGTCACGCCCCCGCTCATCATCGGCCAGGCCGTCCGCCTCGACATCGCGGGCCAGACCCGGCTCATCGCCGCGAGTCTGCTCATCGCCGGTGTGGCCACCCTCCTGCAGACCCTCGGGGTCAAGGGCCTCGTCGGCAACCGGCTGCCCTTCGTCAACGCCGCCTCCTCGGCCGGCATCGCGCCGATGCTCGCCATCGCCGAGACCAACGCCGCGGGGGACCAACTCCCCGCCATATACGGCGCGGTGATGGTCGCCGGTGTCTTCTGCCTCGCTGTCGGACCGTTCTTCGGCAGACTCCTGCGCTTCTTCCCGCCACTGGTCACGGGCGTCGTCATCACCCTCATCGGAGTGACCCTGATGCCCGTGCCGGTCGCCTGGGCACAGGGCGGCGACAGGACCGCCGCCGACTTCGGAGACATGAAGTACCTGGCACTCGCCGCCTTCACCCTCCTCGTCATCCTGCTGATCCAGCGCTTCGGCCGCGGCTTTGTCAAGCAAGTTGCCCTGCTGCTCGGCCTGTTGACCGGAACCCTGGCCGCCGTCCCGTTCGGCATGGCGGACTTCGGAGCGCTCCGCTCGGCCCCCGTCGCCGCACTGCCCACACCCTTCGCGTTCGGCGCCCCGGAGTTCCAGCCCGCCGCGATCATCTCGCTCTGCCTGGTGACGCTCGTCCTGATGACGGAGTCCAGCGCCGGAATGCTCGCCATCGGCGAGATCTGCGACCGCCAGACCGACGGCAGGACCATCACCCGGGGCCTGCGCACCGACGGCATCGCCACCCTCCTCGGCCCCGTCTTCGGCGGCTTCCCCACCTCCGCCTTCGCCCAGAACGTCGGAGTCGTCTCCCTGACCAAGGTCCGCAGCCGCTACGTCGTCGCCGCGGCCGGCGGCGCACTGCTGGTCCTCGGCATCTTCCCGGTGCTGGGCGCGGTGGTCTCCACGGTGCCGATGCCCGTCCTCGGCGGTGCCGGCATCGTACTGTTCGGTTCGATCGCGGTGAGCGGCATCCGTACCCTCTCCGAGGCCGGACTCGACGACAGCTCCAACATCATCCTGGTCGCCGTGGCACTCGGCGCGGGCATCATCCCGCTCGCCGCGCCCGGCTTCTACGCGGGATTCCCGTCCTGGGCGCAGACCGTGCTGGGCTCCGGCATCAGCGCCGGAGCGCTCGTCGCGGTCCTGCTCAACCTGTTCTTCCACCATCTCGGCACCCACGGCCGCCAGGCCGTGGCACTCAAATCCTCCTAGGGTCCTGCCGTGCCCACACCGCCGGAAAGAGAAGGAAGCCCCATGGCAGCATCGGCAGCCCCTGAGCATGTGGAACGCATCGTCATCGAGAACTGTTCGATCGCGACGGTCGACGCCGACGACACCGAGTACGCCTCGGGCCATGTCCTCGTCGCGGGCAACCGCATCGAATCGGTCGGCGCCGGCCGGGCACCCGAGGGCCTGGCGAACGTCGTACGCCGCATCGACGGCACCGGACACCTGGTCACCCCCGGCCTGATCAACACGCACCACCACTTCTACCAGTGGATCACCAGGGGCCTGGCCACCGACCACAACCTGTTCGACTGGCTGGTCGCCCTCTACCCCACCTGGGCGCGCATCGACGAGCCGATGGTCCGCGCCGCCGCCCAGGGCTCGCTCGCCATGATGGCCCGCGGCGGCGTCACCACCGCCATGGACCACCACTACGTCTACCCGCGGGGGTCCGGCGACCTGTCCGGCGCCATCATCGGGGCCGCCCGTGACATGGGCGTACGGTTCACCCTCGCCCGCGGGTCCATGGACCGCAGCGTCAAGGACGGCGGGCTGCCGCCGGACTTCGCCGTGGAGACCCTCGACGGCGCGCTGGCCGGCACCGAGGCGGCCATCGACGCGTACCACGACGCCTCGTTCGACGCGATGACCCAGGTCGCGGCCGCACCCTGCTCCCCGTTCTCCATCTCCACCGAACTGCTGCGCCAGGGCGCCGAACTGGCCCGCCGCAAGGGAGTGCGCATGCACACCCACGGCTCGGAGACCGTGGAGGAGGAGAAGTTCTGCCACGAGCTGTTCGGGATGGGGCCGACCGACTACTTCGAGTCCACCGGCTGGCTCGGCGAGGACGTGTGGATGGCGCACTGCGTCCACATGAACGACTCCGACATCGCCGCCTTCGCCCGCACCGGAACCGGCGTGGCGCACTGCCCCTCGTCCAACGCCCGGCTCGCCGCGGGCATCGCCCGGGTCCCCGACATGCTCGCGGCCGGCGTCCCGGTCGGCCTCGGCGTCGACGGCACCGCCTCCAACGAGTCCGGCGAGCTCCACACCGAGCTGCGCAACGCCCTGCTCATCAACCGCCTCGGCGCCCACCGCGAGAAGGCCCTGAACGCGCGCCAGGCGCTGCGCCTGGGAACGTACGGCGGCGCCCAGGTGCTCGGCCGCGCCGGCCAGATCGGCTCCCTGGAGCCCGGCAAGCTCGCCGACCTGGTGCTCTGGAAGCTCGACACCCTCGCGCACGCCTCCATCGCCGACCCGGTGACCGCGCTCGTCTTCGGCGCGGCGGCCCCCGTCACGCTCTCCCTCGTCGACGGCAAGCCGGTCGTCGAGGACAACCACCTGATCACCGCGGACGAGGCAGCCATCGCCCGCGCCACCCGTGACGAGGCCCGCCGCCTCGCGCAGATCGCCGCCGGAGCCTGACCTCCGCGGCACCCCCGATACCGGCCGGCCGAGGGGGACGGCCCTCGGCCGGCCGCCGTGGACCCGAGTGGGGTCCATGGCAACCGGTGCGGGGGCGCGTGCCTGTGACGCACGCGCTCCCGCACCGGTGACCAAAGCTGCCCGCACCAGCTGCACGACCTGCCCCACCTGTTCCAACGCACCACTTGCACCACCTCCCTGACACCCACGTCACCGCAGACGTGTACCCGACCGGAGGAACCGCCGTGGCAGCAAAGCCCAGGTTTCGCAACGACGCAGTCGCAGGATCCGATGGACAACCGCATCTCGACGACGCCCCCGATCCGGCCTCGCCGGACCGGAAGCACCCGGTCGACGAGACGCTCCCCCCACTGAAGATGTTCACCAGCGGCCTCCAGCACGTGGCCGCGATGTACGCGGGCGTGGTGGCCCCGCCGATGATCGTGGGGCCCGCCGTGGGCCTCACCGCCAAGGAGACCGCCTTCCTGATGGGGGCGAGTCTGTTCACCGCGGGCATAGCCACCCTGCTCCAGACCCTCGGCTTCTGGCGGATCGGCGCCCGGCTGCCGTTCGTCAACGGCGTCTCGTTCGCCGGGGTCACCCCGATGGTGGCGATCGGCAAGGACCGCGGGCACGACGGCATCGCCGTCATCTTCGGCGCGATCGTCGTCGCCAGCCTGCTGGGCTTCCTGCTGGCCCCGTACTTCTGCAAACTGGTCCGCTTCTTCCCGCCCGTGGTCACCGGCACCGTGATCACCCTGATCGGTGTCTCGCTGCTGCCGGTCGCCTTCAACTGGTCCCAGGGCGGCAACGCCACGGCGGCGGACTACGGCTCCACGACCAACATCACCATGGCCGCCGTCACCCTGGTGATCGTCCTGGCCCTGCGCAAACTGCTGCGCGGCTTCCTCCAGCAGATCGCCATCCTGCTCGGACTGATCGTCGGCACCCTGATCGCGATCCCGGTCGGCATCACCGACTTCGGCGCCATCAAGGACGCCGACCTGATCGGCTTCCCGACGCCGTTCCACTTCGGGGCGCCGCAGTTCGAGGTCGCCGCGATCGTCTCGATGAGCATCGTGATGCTGGTCTGCATGACCGAGTCCACCGCGGACATGCTCGCGCTCGGCAGGATCGTCGGCAGGCCGGCGGACGAGCGGACCATCGAGGGCGGCCTGCGCGCCGACACCCTGGGCAGCGCCGTCAGCCCACTCTTCAACGGCTTCATGTGCAGCGCCTTCGCCCAGAACATCGGGCTCGTCGCGATGACCAAGGTCCGCAGCCGCTTCGTGGTGGCGGCCGGCGGCGGGATCCTGATCGTGCTCGGGCTGGTCCCCGTCGCGGCGTCCGTCATCGCGCTCGTACCGCTGCCGGTCCTCGGCGGCGCGGGCATCGTGCTCTTCGGCTCGGTCGCCGCGAGCGGCATCCAGACCCTGGCGACCGCCGCGCTGGAGAAGGGCGAGAACGCGCTGATCGTGGCCGCGGCCGTGGGCATCGGCCTGATCCCGATCGCCGCGCCGGAGTTCTACCACTCGTTCCCGAAGGACCTGCTGGTGGTGCTCGACTCCGGGATCTCGACCGGTTGCGTGGTGGCGATCGTGCTCAACCTGGCCTTCAACCACCTCGGCAGGAAGCCGGATCCGGATCCGGAGCCGTCGGAGCGCGAGCAGGGTCCGGCAGTCGTGGACCCGGTGGCCGCGCACTGATCCGATCCGCCCGGTACCGGCCGGTTCCGGCCGACGGGGCGCCGTGGGGGGGGGGGGGGGG